>DATFEU010000082.1:0-2044 GCA_035250725.1 Actinomycetota bacterium | reverse complement strand
GAAGAAGGTCATCGACGCGATGAAGGAGGCGCTGGCGCAGGACAAGTCCCGGAGTCAGGTCTTCGACATCAGCCCGCTCGGCCTGCTCGAGGTGACGCGTAAGCGGGTGTCTGGTGGACTGCTGGAGTCGTTCTCAGAGCCCTGCCCGGAGTGTGAGGGCAGGGGCCTGCGGATCACCTACGACGTCAACTGAGGTCAGGAGGAAGCGCGATGTACGCGGTCATCAAGACGGGTGGCAAGCAGCACAAGGTCCAACCCGGCGACATCATCGAGGTCGAGTACCTCCAACCCGACGGCGACACCGTCACGTTCCATCCCGTCCTGGTGGTCGACGACGACGGCACGACTCACTTCGGCAAGGAGGCCCAGCGCGCCACCGTTACCGCGAAGTTCGTCGGCGAGCAGAAGGGCGACAAGGTCCAGGTGTTCAAGTACAAGAACAAGTCGGGGTACGCGCGCCGGCAGGGCCACCGCCAGCTGATGACGCTGCTCGAGATCTCAGACGTGAAGCTCGCCGCCTCGCGGAAGCCAACGGTCAAGAAGACCGCGGCGAAGGACGAAGACACGAAGGCCGCGGACGCGAAGGACGAAGGCACGAAGACCTCGGACGGCGCCGCCTCGGAGTCGGAGCAGTAGGTCGAAGGGGCTCTGGTACCCTCGATCGGTCATGGCACACAAGAAGGGCGGCGGCTCGTCCCGGAACGGACGCGATTCCGAGTCCAAACGGCTCGGGGTCAAGGTCTTCGGCGGTCAGACGGTGACCGCCGGGTCGATCATCGTGCGTCAGCGGGGCACCAAGATCCACGCCGGCCGGGGCGTCGGCCGCGGCGGCGACGACACCCTGTTCGCCACCCGCGAAGGCGTCGTCTCCTACCACGAGTCGCGCGGTCGCCGGTACGCCTCCGTCGGGCCCGCCTAGCTCCCGGCCTCGCCCTCGGCTTCCCTGCTCGCCCCGTCCCTCGCCCTCGTCACCGCGGCGTCCACCGCTCGGACCCATTCCTTGAGCGCCGCCTTGTTGTCGCGGTTCATCAGGCCCAGGTAGCTGATGTTGTCCCGGCGCGCCTGGCGTTTGGGGTTCCGGAAGACCGCGATGCCCGTGCGGCGCTCCACCGGTACGCCGCGGAGTGCGGCGATCGGGGGCGGCTGGGCGAAGTAGAACGCGGTGCGTTCGAGGCCGGCGGCGGTCTCGCGGAGCACCATCAGGACCGGCGACCCTCGCAGCCGCTTGGCCTTGGCGATCTCGTCGAGTGGGATCTTCACCGTGGGGCGCGTCTCGTCCCGGGGCGTGAAGATCAGGTCGCGGTGCGACAGCTCGAGCGTGCCCCTCACCTCCTCGGGCCCCTCGGGCTTCCCGAGTTCGACCTGCCACACGCTGACGGCTCTCGGCACGTCGCCATCATGCCGCCGTCGGGGGCCTTTGTGCCACGATGCCCGCATGGCGTTCGTCGACGAAGTCACCGTGTTCGCGCGCGGCGGACGCGGGGGCGACGGGTCGTCCTCGATGCTCCGCGAGCCCTACAACCCCCGCGGGGGTCCGGACGGGGGCGACGGCGGACGCGGGGGCGACGTGGTGTTCGAGGTCTCGGCGGGCGTGCGCGACCTCTCGTGGCTCGCGGACCACCCGCACCAGCGCGCGGCGAACGGCCGTCCGGGTGGCAAGCGGGGCCGCACGGGGGCTCGCGGCGACGATCTCGTCGTCCCGGTCCCGGACGGGACCCGCGTGGAGGCCGAGGAAGGGCTCATCGCCGATCTCGTCGGTGAGGGTTCGAGGGCGGTGGTCGCCCGCGGCGGCCGGGGCGGACGAGGCAATGCAGCGCTCGCCTCGGGACGCGACCGGGTGCCCCGGGGCGCCGAGGCGGGGGAGCGCGGGGAGGACGAGCGCCTCGACGTCGAGCTCCGGGTGGTCGCGGACGTCGGCCTCGTCGGCCTGCCGAACGCCGGGAAGTCGACCCTGCTGGCGGCGCTGACGGCCGCGCGGCCCAAGATCGCCGACTACCCCTTCACCACGCTCACGCCCAACCTCGGGGTGGCGGAGACCTCCGAC
>DATFEU010000079.1:0-2314 GCA_035250725.1 Actinomycetota bacterium | reverse complement strand
CGATCGTCGACGACGTACTCGCGAGGACCGACGGCGATGCGCGGATCCAACCGGAGCAGCTGACCGGCACGGTCCTGTTCGGCGACCTTCGCGGGTTCACGACCTACGCGGAGAGTCGCCCCGTCGAGGAGGTCGTCGAGGCGCTCAACACGTACCTCACACTCATGACCGATGCCGTGCTGGACCACGGCGGCACGCTCGTCCATTACCTGGGCGACGGCATCATGGCCGCGTTCGGCGCGCCGGTCGCGACCGACGAGCACGCGGACGCCGCGCTCGCCGCCGCACGGGCGATGGCCGGGGAGCAGCTCGCGATCTTCAACGCGTGGCTGAGTGCGTCCGGTGTCGAACGACCGATCCGGATGGGGATCGGGATCAACTCGGGACCGGTCCTGTCCGCGAGCATCGGCTCTCCGAGACGCCTCGACTACTCGGTGATCGGCGACACGACGAACACCGCGTCGCGGATCGAGTCGATGACGAAGGAGCTCGAACACGCCGTGCTCTTCTCGGAGCAGACGAGGGACGCGCTCCGAGACGTGCCGGAGGACGCCGAGTCGCTCGGCGAGTTCGAGATCCGTGGGCGGACCGGCAAGATCGGCCTCTGGGCCCTCAACGTCGAGGAGTCCGCGTGACGACGCTCGACGACGAGGTTCGCGGGCTCCGCGATCGCGTCGCCGAGCTTGAGGCCTCCGAGAAGGAGGCCGAGGTCCGCTACCGGCAGTTGGTGGAGAGCCTCCCCATCTCGATGTACCTCGAGGTCCCGGACGATGCGGGAGTCTCGAAGGTGGTCTACGTCAGCCCGCAGATCGAGTCGTTGTTCGGGTACCCACCGGACGCGTGGATGGAGTACGGATTCCAGGAGACGGTCGTGATCCATCCCGACGACCGCGAGTGGGTGCTCCGCGAGTACGACCGCCTCTACGGCAGCGACGAGGATCGGTGGGCGCTCGAGTACCGGATGGTCAAGGCGGGCGGCGATGTGGCGTGGGTCCGCGACGTCGCGATCACCGTCCGGAACGAGAACGGCAGTATCACGCACGTGCAGGGCTTCCTGCAGGACATCACCGATCGGGTCCTGGCGCAGTCCGAAGTCGATCGGCAGCGGCAGTACTTCGAGTCGCTCGTAGAGATCAGCCCGGTCGCGGTCGTCACGATGGATCGGGACGAGGTCGTCTCCGGGTGGAACCCCGCCGCGGGTCGGCTGTTCGGCTACACGACCGAGGAAGCGATCGGCCGGCACATCGACGCGCTCGTCGTGCCCGAGGAGCTCAAGCAGGAAGGCGACGCCCTCGTCCGCGAGGCGACCGATCGAGGCCGGGGCCACCTCCTGTCTCGGCGGCGGAAGAAGGACGGCGGGACGGTCGAGGTCGAGATCGACATGGTCCCGCTCCTCATCGACGGTGAACGCCAGGGGTACTACGCGATCTACCATGACGTGAGCGAGCTCCAGGAGGCGCGACGCGCCGCCGAGACGCTGCTCGCGGTCACTCAGGTGCTCGGCACGACGCTCAGCCTGCAGGACACCTTCGACACGATCCTCGACGAGCTGCAACGCGTCGTCCCCTACGACAGTTGCTCCGTCCAAGTGATCCAGGGAAACCGCCTGGTGATCGTCAGCGGGCGTGGCTTCGACGATCTGGAGGCCCTCCTCGGGCAGGGCTTTGACCTCGACGACGAAACCAACCTCAACAGCCAGGTCGTGCGGTCGAAGCGGACGCAGGTGTTCGCCGACGTCTCCGACAACCCGGTGTTCGCGAGTGACATCGGCGGCAGTGCCCGCATCCGCGGCTGGATCTGCGCACCGATGATCGTCGGCAACCGCGTCATCGGTGTCCTCAGCGTCGACAAGTTCGAGCCCGACTTCTACGACGAAGGGCTTGCAGACGTCGCGACGGCGTTCGCCGCTCAGGCGGCGATCGCCATCGAGAACGCCCGGCTCCTCGACACCGAACGGGCCGCTCGAGAACAAGCCGAGACGCTCCGCGCCGCCGCCGAATCCCTCGGGAGCACGCTCGGCATGTCCGAGATCTTCGACCTGATCCTGTCGGAGCTGCGTAAGGTCGTCCCCTACAGGAGTGCGAGCGTCCAGCAGCTCGACGGCGACGAGTTCGAGATCGTGGGCGGTCAGGGCTATCCGGACCTCGACGAGCTGATCGGGCATCGTTACCGTTGGACGGGGCCGAACGATCCCGCCCGGGAGCTGGTGGAGCGGCACGAGACCCTCATCGTCGGCGATGCCTCGGTGCGCTACCCCGTGTTCGAGGATGTCCACGTCGAGGGAAGCATCCGGTCGTGGATGGCCGTCCCGTTG
>DATFEU010000072.1:0-2632 GCA_035250725.1 Actinomycetota bacterium | reverse complement strand
GGGCTGTACGTGCTCGAACTGGGGACTGGCTCCGTCGAACCGCTCGCCGGCGTCACCGAGGATGCGCTGGCACTCGCTCCCGCGGTGTCGCCCGACGGGAACGCCTCGCCTACGTCGGGTACGACGACGAGGCCACGCGCGGCGTCGTGATCGTCGACCTCCGCTCGGGCGGGACCGAGCGCGTGAGCGATGAGCCCGCCGACGTGTTCGGCCCGGCCTGGTCGCCCGACGGTTCGTCGATCGTCTACCAGACCCCGAGGGGCGATGGGTGGCACCTTCGCTCGCTCGACCTGGGGTCGGGGGAGGCGGTCACGCTCTGCTGCGACGGGAGCGACTCGATCGCGTCGGACGCGGACTGGTCTCCCGACGGCGAGCTGCTCGTCTTCGGCTAGGCGACGCCACAGGACAACTTCGCCCTGCACACGATCGCGCCGACCGGAGACGACGACACGCCCGTTCCGCCGTTCGACCCCTCCCGGTACCACGGCCATCCGGTCTGGTCGCCCGACGGTTCGAAGATCGCCTACGAGGGGGCTCCGGGGATATGGGTCCTCGACCTCGCCTCCGGCGACGATCAGATGCTCGACGCGGAGCTGTGGGCCCCGTGTGGCTCGACGACGACACGCTGATCGTGGAGATGCCCCCGCCCGAGTGACGCGGCGCCGTCAGTCGTTCACGTAGGTCAGCCAGTCCGCGTACCGCTCGGTCTCACCCTTGGTCGCGGCGAAGAACGCGCCCTGCAGCTCCTTCGTGATCGGGCCACGGTGACCCTCCCCGATCAAGCGGTCGTCCACCTCGCGGATCGGCGTGATCTCGGCGGCCGTGCCGGTGAAGAAGCACTCGTCGGCGTGGTACAGGTCGGTGCGGACGAGGTTCTCCTCGGTGACCTCGTATCCGAGATCGCGGGCCAGCGTGATCGTGCTCTTGCGCGTGATGCCGTCGAGGCAGCCCGCCTGGATCGGCGGCGTCGTCACCATCCGGTCGCGGACGATGAACACGTTCTCACCTGAGCCGTCGGTGATGTAGCCGTGGTCGTTGAGGAGCACGGCCTCGTCGTAGCCGGCCTTCAGGCTCTCGATCTTCGCGAGCACGCCGTTGATGTACTGGCCGGTCGCCTTGGCCGACGACGGGAGCGCGTTCTGCGAGTTGCGCCGCCAGGACGAGATCTTGATGCGCACCCCGTTCTCGAGCGCGTCCTCGCCGAGGTACGCGCCCCACGGCCACACCGCGATGAAGGCGTTGATCGGAGCGTTCAGCGGGTTCACGCCGAGCTCGCCGTAGCCGCGCATCACCACCGGGCGGATGTAGCACGCGTTCAGCCCGTTCGCGCGGATGAGCTCCTTGATCGCGTCCCCGATCGCGTCGATCGAGTACGGGATGTCCATGTGGTAGAGCTTCGCCGAGCGGAACAGCCGCTTCAGGTGCTCGTCGAGGTGCCACACCGCGGCGCCGCGCGCGGTCTCGTACGCGCGGATCCCCTCGAAGACGCCGCTGCCGTAGTGCATCGCATGGCTGAGCACGTGGACCTTGGCGTCGCGCCAGTCCACGAGCTCACCGTCCATCCAGATCTTCTCGACCTCGGTGATCGGCATGAGCTCGAAGCCTCCTCGAAAACGTTGGCGGACCAGCGCACCGGCCCGATGCGGACAGGATAGCGGCCGGTCGCTCGGGGCGGGCTAGCTCGGCAGGTCGTACGCGCGCCAGACCTGCAGGAGCGGGGACCGACGCACCTCCTCGAGCGGGCCGAAGCGCTCGGCCGCCCAGGGGCGCAGTTCGGCGAGCGTGCGACGGCGCACGTCCTCCGGCACGGCCCACGTCCAGGAATACATCCCCTGTTCGATCCCGTCGAGGAAGTCGCCGAGCGCGTCCTCCCACGTCTCCTGGACGGACGGGAGGATCCGGAGCGTGGCTCCCTGCCTCGCCATCTCGGCGTCGAGCGACCCGTACTCCGCCCAGTCCAGCCCGACGGGTTCGATCGCGACCCCGGCGATCTCGGCGAAGCGCCGTTGGACCGCTTCCCGCGTCTCGTCGTAGGCGCCGAGCTCGGCGAGGAACACGCCCCCGGGTCGGACGACCCGCACGGCCTCCGCCAGCGCGCGCGGCCAGTCGGGGATCAGGTGCAGCACCCACCGCAGGTACGCGCCGCCGAATGCCGCGTCCACGAACGGCATCCGCGTGGCGTCGCCGAGGACGAGCGGGAACGGGGAAGCGCCGCCCGCCTTCCCGACGAGCTTGGCCACCATCGCCTCCGTGAGATCGAGTCCCGCGAGCGGGATGCCCGCCTCGTGCAGCGGCAGTGCGAGCAGCCCCGTGCCGACGCCGATCTCGAGGACGCGGCCTCGACCCTCGAACTCGGAGACAAGCAGCTCGGTCGTCCGGGCCATCGCCTCGGCCGAGATCGCGCGCGTCTCGTCGTAGATCTCGGCCGCGCGATCGAACCGGACGGACTCGCTCACGACTTTGGGATCTCCTTGCCGGGGTCGACGAACGGGAGTGATGCCACCGTCAGAGGGATGCGTCCCCGCGGCGTCTCGGCCTCGAGCGCGGACCCCGGGGGCTCAAACGCGACCGACACCCATGCGTACCCTACGTTCTTCTCCAGGCGCGGCGACCACGCGCCGGCGGTGATCCG
>DATFEU010000013.1:0-7265 GCA_035250725.1 Actinomycetota bacterium | reverse complement strand
CTCGAGCCCCGCGTCGGACAGCTTCTCGGTGACGAGGACCTTCACTCTTGGCGCTCCGGCCTCAGGCGCCGATCGACCCGCCGGGCGCCTCCTGGAACACGCCCTCGGCTGCGCCGACCGCGGAGCCACGCTTCACGGGGTGCCCCAGGCGTTCGAGCGTCATCTCGAGCGCCGCAAGGCCGCGGATGATGTCGAGCTCGCTGAAGTACCCGAAGTGCCCGATCCGGAAGACCTTGCCCTTGAGCGGCCCCTGGCCGGGCGCGATCACGGCGCCGAAGTCCGAACGCATGCGGTCGCTGATCGTGTCGGCGTCGATCCCCTCGGGCGCGCGGATCGCGGTCACGGTCCAGTTGTCCTCGAGCCCCTCGCCGAACAGGTCGAGCCCGAGCGCCTGCACGCCCTCCTTCACCGCGCGCGACAGCGTCTGGTGCCGCGCCATCGCGACGTCGACGCCGTCCTGGAAGTACAGCTCGAGCGCCGCGTGCAGGCCCTGCGTCACGCTGATCGCCGGCGTCCACGGGTTCTCCGGATGCTTCCGCTCGGCGAACTCCTTGTAGATCGACCAGTCGAAGTAGAAGCGCGGCATCGTCGAGGCGGCGTGCGCCTCCCACGCCCGGTCCGAGATCGCGACGAACGCGAGGCCGGGCGACGCCGCGAGCGCCTTCTGCGAGCCGCCGATCGCGACGTCGATCCCCCACTCGTCGAACGCGAACGGCACGGCCCCGAGGCTCGAGACCACGTCGACGATCACGAGGGCGCCCGCCTCGCGCGCCACCCACGCGAGGTCCTGCACCGGCTGGATCACGCCGGTCGAGGTCTCCGAGTGCGTGAGCAGGACGGCCTTCGCCGACCGCTCGGCGAGCGCCGTCGCGAGGTCGTCGGGCCGGACCTTCTGTCCCCATTCGTACTCGATCGTGCGGACCTGGAGGCCGTGCGCCTCCGCGAGCTTCGTCCACCGCTCGGAGAAGTAGCCGGCGAGCGGCACGAGGACCTCGTCGCCGGGCGAGAGCACGTTCTGGACCGCGGACTCGAGGCCGCCGGTGCCCGAGGAGGTGAGCAGGAAGATGTCGGCCGACTCTGTCCGGTAGAGCTCGCGCAGCCGATCGGTCACGTCGCGCATCAGCCGGCCGAAGCCGGGTCCGCGGTGGTACACGAGCGGGCTGCCCTGCGCGAGCAGCACCTCGGGCGGGATCGGCGTGGGCCCGGGCGCCAGGATGATCTCGGGACGGTCCATCTGGATGCTCCTTCGGAGGTCGTGGCCTGCGGTCCTGGCGCGATGCGATGGGGCTCGGGCCGTAGCGGCGGCGCCAGTCTCGATCGCGCCGCCTCAGCGTATCATCGAGTGTCGCGCCGCCTGACGGCGGCGTTCCGTTCGTATGACGACCCTGCTGTTCCTGCTGAAGCGGTTCTTCGCCCAGCGACTGCTGGGACTGGCCCTCGTGGTCACCCTCGGGTTCACGATCGGCGTGCTGGTCGCCGGCCCGATCTACGCGGACGCGGCCCGCGAGGCGATCCTGTCCTCCGCGACGAGCACCGCCGCGACCACGGTCGGGAACGTCCGGTTCGCCACCTACGGGGGGCCGGAGTTCGACGACGCGGCCGCGGACGCGGTGGTCCGCGACGAGGTCCGGGGCCTGCCCGTGGACGAGGTCGTGACGCAGGGGCTCGGGACCGTCCGGCTCGTCGGCGCCGACGGCACCCAGGAGCTCTCGGTGCCACTGCTGTTCCGAGACGGCGCGACCGAACACCTGCCGTACCGAGGGGAGCCCCCGGTAGGGGCGGGTCAGATCGCGCTCCCCGACGGCACCGCGGCCACCCTCGGCGTGCGGCCGGGCGACTCGGTGACCGCGATCGGCCCGACGGGCGATGAGGTCGAGCTCACGGTCGCCGGCCGCTTCGGCCCGCCCGACCGCGACGACCCCTTCTGGTTCGGCGACCAGTCGCCGTTCCCGGCGCCCGACTCGACGGAGCCGTCGCCCGCGCTCATGGACCGTGCGGGCTACGCGGAGATCGCGCCGCAACTGGGCATCACCACACAATGGGTCTGGGACGTCTACCTCGACCTCGTCGGCGTGCCGTTCGAGCGGGCCGAGAAGATCCCGGGCCAGATCGGGAACATCGAGGAGTCACTGAGCACGCAACCGGGGTTCTCGCAGCTCCAGCTGATCACCGGCCTCGACACGTTGCTGACGCTCGTCAACCAGCGGGTCGCCGACCTCCGGGTCCCGATCTTCCTCGTCGTGTTCCAGATCGGCGCCGTCACGCTCGCGATCCTGGCCGGCGTCGGCTCGCTCGTGCTCTCGCGGCAGTCGTTCGAGCTCGCCGTGCTCCGGAGCCGAGGGTTCTCCGGCGCGAAGCTGATCGCGGCGCAGGGGGTGCAGGCCGTGTTCGCCGCGATCGTCGCGTATCCCCTCGGCCTGTTGCTCGGGATGGGCCTCGCGCTCCTCGCGTCGAACTCGAACGGCCCGTCGCTCCCCGGCGTCCTGTTCCCGATCGGCCTGTCGTCGTTCGCCCTGGCGCTCGGGGCGGCCGGGGCGTTGGTCGGCGCGATCACGTTGCTGCTGCTCTCGCTCCCGCACGTGCGACGGACGATCCTCGAGGAGCGCCGGCTGCTCTCGCGCGAAGGGCGGCCGCTGCTCGCGCGCGTGCCGATCGAGCTGTTCGTCCTGCCGGTCGCGATCTTCGCGTTCGTCCAGCTTCGCGGCACGGAGGTGCTGTCGACGACCGAGCGCGACCAGCTCGACCCGCTGGTCCTGCTCACGCCGACGCTGCTGATCTTCAGCCTGTCGTTCCTCGCGCTCCGCTTCCTCCTGTGGGTGCTCCGGCGGCTCGAACGGCCGGTCGGGCGCTCGAAGAGCCTTCCCACGTACCTGGCGGCCCGGCGGCTCGGGCGCTCGCCCGGCACGAGCTTCGCCACCTCCCTGCTCCTCGTCCTCGCGGTCGGCCTGCTGATCGTCTCGACCTCGTACCGCGCGATCGTGCTCCGAAACCACGAGGACAGCGCACACCAGCAGGTGGGCTCGGATTGGAACGTCGAGATCGGGACCCCCGAGCAACAGCTGGTCGCGCTCGAACGCACGCCGACCGACGCGGTCGCCGTGGTGCGGACCGAGCCGGCGTTCGATCGGCCGGGGTCGTTCCCGCTCACGCCGGTCGCGCTCGGGGTCGACCCCGAGCGATTCACCCAGGGCGGGTGGTGGCGATCCGACTACTCGCGGACGCCGCTGAACGGCTGGCTGAGGGCGATCGAGCTCGCGGATCCCGGGGTGGAGATCGCTGGCGACGACTTCTCGGCGACCGTGACCGCGAACGACGGCGCGAGCGCCGGCGTCGAGATGCTCGTCACGTTCGAGCGAGGCGACGGCGAGGTCGCGACCTCGTCGGCCGGAGCGATCGAGCAGGGCACGGGGACCTACGAGGCGACGCTCGACGGCGCTGAACGGCTCCTGTCGATCTCGTTCTTCGAGGAGGCGGTCGGCGCCGCGCCCGACGAGATCGACCTCGAGCTCACCGACGTCGCGGTGGGCGGCGAGGCGATCGATCTCGAGAGCTGGAACCCGCTGCGCTGGCGCGGCTCGGATGGGGCGATGGCCGGGATCGATGGCGGCGTCTCGCTCGAGATCGACCCGGGCTCCGGCCACGTCGTCGGCGGCATCGCTCCGGAGATGCCGCCGCTGCCGGCGCTCGTCTCGCCCGAGATCGCGCGTTCGCAGGGCCTGGAGTTCGAGGCGACGCTCGGTGGGCAGCGACTGCCGTTCCGGCGCGCCGCGATCGCCGAAGCGTTCCCGTCGGTCGCGGGCGACTTCATGGTGGTCTCGACGCCGGCGCTGCTCCAGGCCGCGGTCCGGATCCCCGAGGCCGGCCTCGCGCTGAACGAGATGTGGTCCTCGGGCGCCGACGATCCGCGACCGGCCCTCGAGGAGGCAGGCCTGATCCCCGGCGCGACGGACGCGGCGGGGCCGATCATCGCGGTCCTCGCGCAGCTGCCGCAGTCGCTCGCCGTCGGCATGAACTTCGCGGCCGCGGTCGGCGGACTGATGCTCGTCGTGCTCGGCGTCGCGGTCGGCCTCTACTTCGCGCAGCGGCGTCGCGAGTTCGAGTTCGCCTCGCTGCGCTCGATGGGAACGCAGCCCGGCCAGGTGAGCCGCGTCCTGCTGCTCGAGCAGGGACTGATGATCGTGTTCGCGATCGCCGCCGGCGCCGGGATCGGGTTGGGGATCCTCCGGCTACTGATGCCGTACGTCGGCCGGAGCATCGGGTCGGCGTTCCCGCCGCCGGTGCTCGTCGTCGACTGGACGTCGTTCGCGATCTCGCTGTCGGCGATCATCGCGGCGACCGCGATCGGCTTGCTCGCCGCGTTGCGGGCCCTGCTCCGGTCGTCGGTGACGTCGGTGCTGCGGGGCGAGGCCGAGTGAGCGAACGGGCGGTCGGGGCGCCCGTCCCCACGGAGCAGCCGGGGCCGGACGGGAGCGCGCTGATCCGCTTCCGCCACGTGTTCAAGATCTACCGCGTCGCGGACACCGGCGTGGTAGCGCTCGGCGGCGTGGACTTCGACATCGCCGAGGGCGAGTTCGTCGCGATCGTCGGCCCGAGCGGTTCGGGCAAGTCGACGATCCTCAACATGATCGGCGGACTCGACCGGGCGACGGCCGGCATCGTCGAGGTCGAGGGCCGCGACCTCGGGAGGCTCGAGGAGGACGAGCTCACCGACTACCGTCGCGAACGGGTCGGCTTCGTCTGGCAGGGGACGGCCCGCAACCTCGTGCCGTACCTGAACGTGGTCGAGAACGTGAAGCTGCCCACCACCGCGAGCGGCGCGCGCCTGCCCGCGTCGCGACGGACGCCGGGCGAGCTGCTCGAGGTCGTGGGGCTCCCCCACCGCGGCAAGCACCGCCCCGGGCAGCTCTCGGGCGGCGAGCAGCAGCGCGTCGCGGTCGCCGTGGCGCTCTCGAACGTTCCGAAGATCCTTCTCGCCGACGAGCCTACGGCCGAGCTCGACAGCGAGTCCGCGGCGCTCGTGCTCGAGGCGTTCCGGAGCGTGAACCACGAGTTCGGCGTGACGATCGTGATGGTCACGCACGACCTGCTGGCCGCGAAGCAGGCGAGCCGGCAGCTCCGGCTGCGCGACGGGCAGCTGCTCGTCGAGGGCAGACCGATGGAATCGCTCGGCTCGGATGGGCGGGCGCGCCTCCCGGACGAGGCGGTCGACGCGCTCGCGGGTCAGGACCTCGAGGTCGAGGTTCGCGACGGCGAGGTCCGCATCCGCCGCCGCGGGGAGGGAGGGCTCGTCGGTGAGTGACCGGATGTGGCGTGCCCCCGACGCCGAGGCGCGAGCGCCGACGGCGGTCTCCGCGCCCGAGCGCGAGCCGCTGCTCGCGGCGACCGACATCGTGCGCACCTACCGGGGTACCCAGGGCGTCCAGGCGGTGCGGGGCGCGTCGCTCCAGCTCCCGCCGAAGGACTTCGTCGCCTTGATGGGGCCCTCCGGGTCCGGCAAGACCACGTTCCTCGGCGTGCTCTCGGGCCTCGACGCGCCGGACGAGGGCGAGGTCCGCTGGAAGGGCCGGCCGATGCGCAGCCTCTCGTTCGACGAGCAGATCGAGCTCCGCCGGACCGGGATGGGGTTCGTCTTCCAGAGCTTCGGCCTCCTTCCGACGCTGTCGGCGATGGAGAACGTGGAGCTGCCGCTCCGCGTCTCCGGGACGGACCTGGACGAGGCGAAGGGCCGGGCCGAGATGTGGCTCGCGCGGCTCGGGCTCGGCGACCGGCTGCACAACCGGACGTTCGAGCTCTCGGCCGGACAGCAGCAGCGCGTGGCCGTCGCCCGGGCGCTGATCTCCGAGCCCGAGGTGGTCCTCGCCGACGAGCCGATCGCCGAGGTCGACACGGAGAACGCCGACCTGATCCTCGAGGCGCTCTGGGAGGTGATCCGCCGCGGCGGCGCCGTGCTCGCGGCGACGCACAACCCCGAGGCGCTCCGCTACGCGAACCGCGTCGTCCTGTTCCGCGACGGCAGGGTCGAGGCGGAGGGCAAGCCCGAGGAGCTCGCGCCCAGGCTGACCGTCGACTGACGGCATCCTTGACGCGCCTCCCCGGCCGCGGTCCGATGCCGACCCGTGTCTCGTGCCCGCGGGTGATCGCCTCCCCGCTGCACTGCGAGTGGCCGGACGTCCGCGTCGCGATCCGACCGGCGGACGCGCCGCGACGGAGCGTCAAGATCTTCCACGTCGTCGACCCACGTGTCCGGCGCGGGGACCATGTGCGCGTCTCGCGCTCGGTGATCGGGCGCGCTCGCTCGTTCCCGTTCCGCTCGCAGATCGAGGACCCCGGGACGACTAGACGAGGAAGCCGTGGTAGGCGTCCTCGGACTCGCAGGGCGCGAGGTCCTCGGCCGAGAGCTCCAGGGCGGGCTCGCCGCGGCGAAAGAGACGATCGAGCAACGAGCGCCTGCCCATCCGCCACGCGGCCGCGCGAGCGACCGAGTCCTTGCGGGCTTCGTTCCGCTTCTGCTGCTGGTTCAGGTCGCAGGGCAGGTGCGTGATGTTCGGCTGGAACACGCCGTCACTCCTTGGGCGGATGGAGCTCGCGAAGGTCGAACTCGGGGTCGGCGAGCACGTCGCGGTCCGGGTGCGCCTTCGTCGCGATCAGCGGCATCGAACGCCGGACGTCGAACTTGCGGTTCATGCTGAACGTCGAGAGCAGCTGTCCCCCCTTCAGCAGGAACGCCGAGAAGCTCCGGTCCTCGATGCTGCCGCGCACGACCATATCGTCCCACTCCGTCGCGAATCCGGACATCTGGATCTCTGCGTCGTACTGATCGGACCAGAACCAGTGGGGGTCGTCGAACGCGGCGTTCGCACCCAGCAGGTTCTTCGCGACGTGCTCCCCCATCTTCATCCCGTTGTCGAAGTGCTCGACGCGGATCGACCCGAACACTGGGTGGTCGTGGCGCGCGACGTCGCCGATCGCCCAGACGCCCTCGACGGCGGTCTTCAGCGTGGCGTCGACCGGGATCCCGTTGTCGACGGGCAGGCCGTCCGTCGCGACGTCGGTCACGGGCTCGACGCCGACGCCGACGACCGCGAAGTCCCCCTCGATCCGCCGGCCCTCCTTCGTCACCATGGCCTCGAACCGGCCGTCGCCCTCGAAGCGTTCGGCGCCGTCGCGGAAGATCATCTCGACGCCGTGGTCGCGATGCAGCGACTCGATCGCGCCGCCGATCGTGGGGCCCAGGACCCGCTCGAGCGGCGTGCCGAAGAACTCGA
>DATFEU010000160.1:0-4279 GCA_035250725.1 Actinomycetota bacterium | reverse complement strand
GGAAGTACTCCTCCATCGAGTCGTGGTAGTCGAGGTGGTCCTGCGACAGGTTCGTGAACACGGCGCACGAGAACCGCACGCCGTCGACGCGGTGCTGATCGAGTCCGTGCGACGAGACCTCCATCGCGACGGCATCGACGTCCCGGGTCACCATCTCCGCGAGCAGTCGCTGGAGATCTGGCGCTTCGGGCGTCGTCCTCGGGAACGGCGTCGGCGCTCCATCGATGCGGACGCCGGTCGTCCCCACGACCCCCGGGATCCACCCGGCCGCCCGGAACACGGCCTCGAGCAAGAAGGTGGTCGTGGTCTTGCCGTTCGTCCCGGTCACGCCCACCACGCGCATCGCCTCGGATGGGCGCCCGTAGAACCTCGCCGCTATCGGCCCCATCGCGTGTCGAACGCTCGGGACCCTGACCTGCGTCGCGGCGCCGTCGACCCAGCGGTCGACGACCAGGACGCTCGCGCCCCGCGCCGTCGCGTCGGCGACGAAGTCGTGTCCGTCCAGATCCGAGCCCGGAACGCAGAAGAACAAGGAGCCGGGCGTCACGTCCGACGACCGATAGCAGAGCCCCGCGATCCGAGCATCCGCAGGACCCCGCAGCTCGACCTCGGGCAGGTCGGCGATCACGTCCGCGAGCGTTCGCGAGGGAAGAACGGCCACGGACGCCCAGCCTATCGGCTGCCCAGCGTCCGCCCCCGGCGCCGCCCGGCTCATCCGAGGGGAAGCGCGTGAGGAGGAAGCGGCAGCGGATCGGTCGGCGCGATGCCGAGGCGGGTGATGGCGGCGCGCGCGACCGACCGGAACAGCGGGGCGGCGACGAGCCCGCCATAGCCCGCATCGGGGCGGTCCAAGATCACGGCGATCACGACCTCGGGGTCTCGGGCGGGAAGGAACCCGACGAACGAGGCGACGTAGTCGCCCGTCAGGTACCCCGAACCGTCGCCGGTCGGGATCCGAGCCGTCCCCGTCTTGCCGGCGACCTGGTAGCCGGGGATCTGAGCGTGCTCCCCCGTGCCGTGTTCCACGGCGTACGCGAGCATGCGCGCGACCATCTCGGCCGTGGCCGAGGAGACGACCCGCCGGGCAGGCGCTCGGTCGCGTTCGACGAACCGCCCGTCGGACCCGACCGTCCCCCGCACGAAGCTCGGCTCCATCCTGCGTCCGCCGTTCGCGATCGTCGCGAACACGGAGACCATCTGGAGCGGCGTCGCGGCGAGGCCCTGCCCGTACGCGATCGTAGGCAGGCTCGTGTCGGTCCACTCGGACAGCGGCGGGACGATCCCACTCGACTCTCCCGGGAATCCCACACCGGTGGGCTCGCCGAGGCCGAAGCGAGCGAGGTAGCGCGACATCGTCGGAGCACCGACGCGGTTCGCCACGTGGACCGCACCGATGTTGCTGGACTCCGCGACGATGTCCCCGAGCGTCATCTGCATCACGCCGTGCGGATGCGAGTCGTGGATCACGTAGTCGCCGACCTGCATCGTCCACGACACGGACAGGCGCTGGTTGAGCGACAGCGATCCCTCCTGGATCGCCGCCGCCGCGGTGATGACCTTGTTCGTGGACCCGGGCTCGAACGCGTCGGTGACCGCCCGGTTGCGATAGGTGGCCGTGGGCGACTCGGCGAAGGCGTTCGGGTCGAACCACGGATCGTTCGCCATCACGAGGATCTCCGCGGTCTGCGGATCCATCACGATCACGCAACCGCCATGCGCGCCCTCCGCTTCGACCGCCTCCGCGAGCGCGACCTGTGCCTGGTACTGCAGCTCCCGGTCGATCGTCGTGACGATCGACGAGCCGGCGACCGGCTCGCGTCCGACGTCGACCCCTCCAACGATCGGTTGCCCGGACACGCCGATCTCGTTCGTGCGCTCACCCGGGACCCCAGCGAGGATGTCTTGGTATTCGAGCTCCAACCCCGAGAGCCCCTCCCCGTCCGTCCCCACGAACCCGAGGACCTGAGCCGCGAGCGGGCCGGCCGGGTACGCGCGCCTCGTGGAGCCGAGGAAGCCGATGCCCGGCAGGCGAAGGTCGACGACCCGCTCCGAGACGTCGGGTTCCACCTGCCGGGCCAGATAGACGAACGTGGTGTCGCTCGCCGTCATCGCCTCGGCCAGGGCCGGGGTGTCGATCCCGAGCAGGGGCGACAGTGCGGCCGCGGTGCCCCACGGGTCCGTCACCTTCGACGGATCGGCATACACGTCGCTCGCAGGCGTCGACAGCGCGAGCCGCTCGCCGTCGCGAGCCAGGATCTGGCCGCGCGCGGCCGGCAGCACCGCGGTGCTGACACGGTGATCGAGCCCCCGCTCCTCGAGTTCGTCGGCCTGACCGACCTGCAGGACCGTGAGCCGCGCCGAGATCGCGACCAGCGCCATCACCATCGCGACGAACATCCCGAGAACCCTTCCGGCGGGCGGTCTCGTCACGGCGACGACGCCTCAGCATCGCTGGCCTCGGTCGAGAAGGGGTCCGCCCCGGCCGGATCCACCCCGGTCCTGCCGGACGGGTGGAGGATGCGGATGTCGTCGGGGAGACGCATGCCGTGCCGGCTGGCCCAGTGGGCGATCCGGCCTGGGGCGGACAGGGTTGCCTGCTCGCGGACGAGCTCCACCTGATCGGCGGAGAGCGTCCCGATCCGTCGTTCCACCTCGTCGATGCGGAATGAGGCCTGGGCGAGCAGGACGTTGATGACCACGATGCCGAACACCATCGATGCGATGAGCGCGGAGGCGAGGACCGCGAAACCGATGTGGTGCTTCCTCCTCGTCACCCGCTCAGCGGCTCGAGGGGCCTCTCTGCGCAGGGGGCGCTTCGCTCCATCTCCTCGCTGCGCTCGTCGATGAGCCCCTGCTCCGAGAGACCCCTCGCGCCTCCGCGAGGGACGAGGGGGCGGCGTGGTGAGTTGGCGGGCAGGGGTGCTCATGCTGCCTCGGGCTTCTCGGCCGCGCGGAGCTTGGCGCTGCGGGCCCGGGGGTTGCGTGCGGCCTCGGCGGCGCTCGGTCGGAGCGGCTTCTTCGTCAGGACCTCGAGATCCGGCGCGTCGTTCAGGAACCGCTTCACGATCCGGTCTTCGAGCGAGTGATACGAGATCGCCACGACGCGGCCACCGGGAGCGAGGACGCCCGCCGCTCGAGGCAGGGAGGCGGCGAGCTCCTCGAGCTCCCGGTTGACCGCGATGCGGAGCGCCTGGAACGTCCTGCGCGCGGGGTGGGGGCCGCCCCGGCGCGCACCCAGGGCGCTCGCGACGATCCGGGCGAGCTCGTCGGTGGTCGTGATGGGGGCCCGGGCACGGGCGCGAACGATCGCGGCCGCCGCGCGCCGCGACCGCCGCTCCTCCCCGTACTCGAACAGGATGTTCGCCAGCTCGGTCTCGTCCGCGGTGTTCACGATGTCCATCGCGGACTCGCCCTCACGCTCCATGCGCATGTCGAGCGGACCCGCGGTGCGGTAGGAGAACCCGCGTTCCCCACGGTCGAGCTGCATCGAGCTGACGCCGAGGTCGAACAGGACGCCGTCGACCCGGTCCTCCGCGGGCACGTCCGAGAACCGGGTCCGAACGGCGGT
This sequence comes from Actinomycetota bacterium, assembly GCA_035250725.1. GTDB lineage: Bacteria > Actinomycetota > UBA4738 > UBA4738 > HRBIN12 > DASSJM01. The sequence goes on along the minus strand of DATFEU010000160.1, from coordinate 711 downwards.
GAAGCGCTCGCCGAATCGAGCGAGCCGTTCGGTGGCGAGCCGGATCGCGTCGGGGTCCCGATCCAGACCGATCAGGCGTCCGACACCCGACCGCAGGAGCGCCTCGGCGTGACCACCCGCCCCCAGCGTCATATCGATCACGGTGCCCCGTCCACCGAGGAGCCGGACCACCTCCTGGACCATCACCGGCTCGTGGCCGTCCGCCGTCACGTCGCCCCCTCATCCGAACAGCCGGACGGCGAGCAGGCCGAGGCCGAGGTAGACGGCCGCGGTGCCGGCCGTGAGCGCGAGCAACGACAGGCTCTGTCGGATCTCGCGTCGGAGCGCGTCGCGCGTAGCGCCCTTCATCCCTTCCCTCCCGGAGCGAGCGATCCCGACTGGTAGGCGCCGCCGTGCGCGGCCGCGTATCGCTCGTAGGCCTCGCGGTCCCAGATCTCCATCCGGTCGAACACCCCGAGCACGACGGCGTCCTTGCCGATCCCGGCTTCGGTCCGCAAGCGCTGCGGGACGAGCAGCCGTCCCTGGGAGTCGAGCTCCAGGCGTTCCGCGTTGCCGAAGAACATCCGCGTATAGGCGCGCGACTCGGCGTCGGAGAGGGGGAGCGCGTGGACCTCGCCGGCGCGCCCTTCCCACTCGGCCCTGGGGAAGCAGAAGAGGCAACCGTCCTGGCCCAGCGTCAGCACGGCCCCGTCGGCGAACGCCTCACGGAAC
>DATFEU010000365.1:0-2089 GCA_035250725.1 Actinomycetota bacterium | reverse complement strand
CCGGGGTCAGCCGGCGGCCGGCTCGCGGCGCCGGAGGAAGAACCAGGCGGCCCCCTCGGGCTCCGTGCCGGGCACGATGCGCTCGAGCTCGAACGCGTCGCCGAACCGCCGCCGGATCTCGGGTTCCCGGATCCGCCGCCGTGTACCGGGGATCCGGATCCACGGCCCGAACGCGAAGATCATCATCCGAGCTCCCGGTCGGGCGACCCGGGCGACCTCGCGCACGTAGTCGTCACGGCGGCGGGTCGGGACCGAGTGGAAGCAACCGATGTCGAGGAGGAGGTCGAACGGGCCGACGACGCCGAGCTCGGACAGGCGGGTGGCGTCGCCCTCGACGAACGTCGCCCCGGAGGTCCAGTCGGCCTTCCGCCGCGCCGACTCGATCGCGAGCGGAGTGAAGTCGACCCCGACCGCGGTCCATCCGTGCTGCGCGAGCCACAGGACGTTGGTGCCTGTCCCGCACCCGAGGTCGAGCGCGCGACCCGGCGTCATCCCCGAGACCTCCTCCACCACCTCCGGGGGCGTGATGCCCGTGTCCCAGGGTGTCCGGCCGCGTCGATAGGAGCGCTCGTAGAGGCGTCCGGCGAGGCCCATCACACGTCACCGCCGAACGTGTCGCAGGCTTCGGGGTCGCCGGTGTCGAACCCCGTTCGGAACCATCGCACGCGCTGCTCCGACGTGCCGTGGGTGAACGTCTCGGGATCGATCCTGCCCTGCGTCCGCTCCTGGATCCGGTCGTCGCCGACGGCCGCGGCGGCGGCGAGCGCCTCCTCGACGTCGCCGGGCGCGAGGATCCCGCGCGCGTAGACGGAGGCCGCCCACACGCCGGCGAAGCAGTCGGCCTGGAGCTCGAGGCGGACCGAGAGCTCGTTCGCGTCGCCCGGGTTCTCGCGGCTCTCCCGCTGCACGGCCGCGTTCGTCCCGAGCAGCGTCTGGACATGGTGGCCGACCTCGTGCGCGATCACGTAGGCCTGCGCGAAGTCGCCCGGCGCACCGAAGTTCCGCTCGAGCTCGCGGAAGAAATCGAGGTCGAGGTACATGAGGCCGTCGGCCGGACAGTAGAACGGTCCGGTCGCCGAGGACGCCGGGCCGCACCCGGAGTTCGTTCGGGCGGTGAACAGGACGAGGCCCGTGTCCTCGTACGACCGACCCGCGGGGCCGAAGATGTCCTGTTCCCAGGTCGTCTGAAGGTCGTCAACGATCGCGTCCATCCGGTCGGCGACCGAGCCCTCCTCGATCGGACCGGAGCCGCCGGGAGGAGCCGTCGGCGCGCCGCCGAGGTCCGTGAGGCCGGGGATGTCGAACCCGCCGCCCGCGCAGAACCGGAACGCGAGGATCACCAGGACGATCAGGACGACCCCGCCGATCCCGCCGCCGACGGGCAGTGGCATGCCCCCCACGCGCGTGCCGCCGAACCCGCCCGCGCCGGACGAACGCCCACGCCGGTCGATCACCCCGCCCGATCGTCGCCGGAGCCGCCGCCATCTCACCGTGCGTCCTCCCTCGTCTGGTCATTCGGTCTCCGGCTCGCCGCTTCGCCAAACCTCCCGGACCCGTGTGGCGGCGCTCCTCGGCGGTGCGGTAGAACACGGCTCGGGCCCGTTGGGCTCGGTCTGCTTGGCGCATCTCGACAGATGGGAGCCGAACCATGAGGACGCTGATCAAGGGCGGAACGGTCGTCACCGCGACCGAGACGACGAGGGCCGACGTCGTGATCGAGGACGAGAAGGTCGCCGCGATGGGCACCGGCATCCCGGTCCGGGCCGACGTCGAGATCGACGCGACGGATCGGTACGTGATGCCGGGCGGCGTCGACGTGCACACGCACATGGACCTGCCGTTCGGTGGGAGCTTCTGCTCTGACGACTTCGAGACCGGGACGATCGCGGCGGCGTTCGGGGGGACCACCACGATCGTGGACTTCGCGGTCCAGGACTACGGCGAGGGACTCCGCCAGGGCCTCGACCGCTGGTTCGAGAAGGCCAAGCGCGCGACCACCGACTACGGGTTCCACATGATCGTGCGCGAGGTGAACGACCAGGTCCTGAAGGAGATGGACGAGCTCGTGGGCGAGGGCGTGACCTCGTTC
>DATFEU010000063.1:0-3365 GCA_035250725.1 Actinomycetota bacterium | reverse complement strand
ACTCGGGCGCGGTGGAGAAGTCGTTCCGGAACCTCCGGGGCGTCCGCGTGTCCTACGCGCGGAGCCTCGGTGTGTACGAGGTGCTCGCCGCCGATCGCATCGTGTTCACGCAGGGGGCGCTCGACGTGATCGAGGGATCGCGCGCGGACGGGAAGGACGAGGCCACGAGCGAGGCAAACCCCGAGTCCAAACGTGCCGCGAAGGCCAAGAGCGCCGACGGTGCGACGACGGGCGACACCCCCGAGCCGGAGGCCGAGGACGGGGAGGGTGACGCATGAAGACCGCGCGCGACATCATCATCCGGCCGGTCGTGAGCGAGAAGTCCTACTCGGGACTCGAGCTCAACACGTACACGTTCCTCGTGGACCCGCGCGCGAACAAGACCGAGATCAAGGAGGCGGTCCAGACGATCTGGAACGTCCAGGTGACCTCGGTCCGCACGCTGAACCGCCGGGGCAAAGTGAAGCGCCGGCGCTGGACCCTGGGCAAGCGGGCCGATCAGAAGCGCGCGATCGTCACGCTCGCCGAGGGCGACAGGATCGAGATCTTCGAGACCGGGAAGTAGCGAGATGGCCGTTCGAAAGTACAAACCGACGACGCCGGGCAGACGCGGCGGCAGCGTGTCCTCCTTCGAGGGCATCACTCGCGACAAGCCCGAGCGCTCGCTCGTCAAGAAGGGTCGCAACCGCGCGGGCCGCAACTCCCAGGGCCGGATCACCACCCGGCACCAGGGGGGCGGCAGCAAACGCCGATACCGCGTGATCGACTTCAAGCGCGAGAAGGACGGGGTGCCCGCGAAGGTGGCCCACATCGAGTACGACCCGAACCGCACGGCGCGGATCGCGCTGCTCCACTACGCCGACGGGGAGAAGCGGTACATCCTCGCGCCCGACGGCCTGCGGGTGGGCGACCGGTTGGTCTCGGGCGAGGGCGCGGACATCCGTCCGGGCAACGCGCTGCCGATCCGGAACATCCCGGTGGGGACCACGGTCCACGCGGTCGAACTGAAGCCCGGCGGCGGCGCGCGCATGGCTCGCTCGGCCGGGACCAGCATCCAGGTGATGGCCAAGGAGGCAGGCAAGGCCACCCTCCGGCTCCCGTCCGGCGAGATGCGTCTGGTCCAGGCCACCTGCAAGGCAACGGTCGGCGAGGTCGGCAACGCCGAGCACGAGCTGGTTCAGCTCGGCAAGGCGGGTCGCAGCCGCTGGAAGCGCAAGCGCCCGACCGTTCGAGGGGTCGCGATGAACCCGGTCGACCACCCGCTCGGCGGTGGCGAGGGCAAGAGCTCGGGCGGCCGGCACCCGACGAGTCCGTGGGGCAAGAAGGAAGGCCGCACGCGGAAGAAGAACAAGGCGTCGAACAAGGACATCATCCGGCGCCGCGGGAAGGGGCGTGGCTGATGCCTCGGAGCATCAAGAAGGGGCCGTTCGTCGACGAGCACCTCATGGTCAAGATCGCGGAGATGAACCGCAAGGGCGACAAGAGGGTCGTCCGCACGTGGTCTCGCCGCTCGACCATCGTGCCCGAGATGGTCGGCCACACGATCGCCGTCCACGACGGGCGCAAGCACGTGCCCGTCTACGTGTCGGAGTCGATGGTGGGACACAAGCTCGGCGAGTTCGCGCCGACGCGGACGTTCCGTGCGCACGCGCGAGGCGAGCGCTCGAGCACGGTGAGGTAGGACGTGGAAGCCAAAGCGACCGTCAAGTACGTGCGCGTCTCGCCGCCCAAGGCGCGGCGGGCCATCGACCTCGTTCGCGGACGCCAGGTGGAGGAGGCGCGTCGCATCCTGCGGTTCTCGCCGCTCGGGGTGGCGCGGACGATCGAGAAGGCACTCGACTCGGCCGTGGCCAACGCCGAACAGCAACCGGGCGTCGTCGCGCAGAACCTGATGGTCGACCGAGCGTGGGTGGACGAGGGTCCGACGCTGAAGCGCTGGCGTCCGCGCGCCTACGGGCGCGCCACGAGGATCAAGAAGCGTACGTCGCACATCACGCTGGTCGTGCGTTCGTTGGGAGAGGATGCGTAGTGGGTCACAAGGTCAATCCGTACGGGTTCCGGCTCGGGGTCATCTACCCCTGGAAGTCCAACTGGTTCGCGCGTCGTGACTACTCGGATCAGCTCCACGAGGACGTGTGGATCCGCAAGCACATCCGGTCGCGGCTGTCCCGGGCCGGCATCTCGAGCATCGACATCGAACGCAAGGGCGACCAGATCTGGGTCTACATCCGCACGGCCCGCCCGGGTATCGTGATCGGGCGCAAAGGCGCCGAGGTCGACCGGATCCGCAAGGACATCGAGCGGGTCACCAAGAAGCGCGTCGACGTCAAGGTCGAGGACATGAACTCGGCGGCCAGCGAGGCCCGCCCGGAGACCGACGCCACCCTGCTCGCGCAGGGCGTGGCCGAGCAGCTCGCCGGCCGGGTGTCGTTCCGCCGAGCGATGCGCCGCGCGGTCCAGACCGCGATGCGTTCGGGGGCGCTCGGCGTGCGGGTGCAGTGCGGCGGGCGGCTCGGCGGCGCCGAGATGTCGCGCCGCGAGTGGTACCGCGAGGGCCGGGTGCCGCTCCACACCCTGCGGGCGAAGATCGACTTCGGCACGGCCGAGGGCAAGACGACGTTCGGCATCATCGGCGTGAAGGTCTGGGTGTTTCACGGCGACGAGATCCCGCAGGCCGAGCAGGCGACGGAGCGCTTGCGAGCGCGCGCGCTGGCCCAGGTCGCGAGCGGCGGGGCCTCGACCGGGGCGCTCATCACCGACGAGCGCGAGGCCGCCGAGGTGGAGGAGCCCGAACCAGCCGCGCAGGCCGAACCCTCCGAAGAGGGTGCAGCGGAAGCCGGACCGGCCGACGCGGCTTCGGCGTCGAACGCGGCCGAAGCCGAGGGATCGGACGGCCTCGCGGAAGACGTAGGGGCGGAGGCGGCGGGACCGACAGGCGACTCTTCGCCGGCTGGAACCGAGGCGAGCACGGCCGCTGCCGGCGATGCGGAGCCTGCGGACCCGACCGCCGAAGCCGACACGGAGGAGCCGTGATGCTCGCGCCCAAGAAGGTCAAGCACCGCAAGGTGCACCGGGGACGCCGGCGCGGTCGCGCGACCGGTCTCACCGAGGTGCACTTCGGTGACTTCGGCCTCGTGGCGCTCGAGCCGGCGTGGATCACCAACCGTCAGATCGAGGCGGCCCGAGTGGCGATCACGCGGCACATCCGCCGCGGCGGGAAGGTGTGGATCAACATCTTCCCCGACAAGCCCGTCACGAAGAAGCCGGCCGAGACCCGGATGGGCTCGGGCAAGGGCAACCCGGAGGGTTGGGTCGCCGTGGTGAAGCCCGGGCGCGTGATGTTCGAGCTGTCGGGCGTCAGCGAG
>DATFEU010000335.1:0-2242 GCA_035250725.1 Actinomycetota bacterium | reverse complement strand
CTGGAATGGCTGCCGAAGCACGAGATCCTGACGTTCGAGGAGATGACGCGGCTGCTCCGGCTCTTCGTGGAGCGCCTCGGGATCCGCTCGGTGAAGGTGACCGGCGGCGAGCCCACCGTGCGGGCGGATCTCCCCGAGCTGATCCGCATGTTCCGTGATGCGGCGCCGGACTTCGACCTCTCGATGACCACGAACGGCGTCCTGCTCGACCGGCTGGCCGAGCCGCTCGCTGACGCGGGACTCGACCGCGTCACGGTCTCCCTCGACTCCCTGCTGCGACACCGTTTCGAGGAGATGACGCGGCGGGACGCGCTCGAGCGGGTCCTCGACGGGATCCGGGCCGCGGAGGCGGCCGGGCTCACCCCGATCAAGATCAACTGCGTCGTGATCGGCGGGACGAACGAAGGCGAGGTGGTCGACTTCGCGCGCTGGTCGCGCGAGCACGGCCACATCGTCCGTTTCATCGAGTACATGCCGCTCGACGCGCAGCACGCGTGGGAGCGCGCCAAGGTCGTGCCCTCGATCCAGATCCTCGAGGCGATCGACGCGGTCCACCGGCTCGAGCCCGACGGGCCCGATCATGAGCCGGCGACGAGCTACCGGTTCGCCGATGGCGCGCCGGGCGGGATCGGAGTCATCGGCAGCGTGACGGCGCCGTTCTGCGACACGTGCAACCGCCTTCGCATCACGGCCGAGGGGGAGCTCCGCGCCTGTCTGTTCGCGCTCGAGGAGACCGACCTCCGCGAGCCGCTCCGTTCCGGTGCGAGCGACGACGAGCTCGTCGCGCTGGTTCGCGGGAACGTGTGGCGGAAGTGGTCCGGTCATCGGATCAACCACGAGGACTTCCGCCAGCCCGAACGCTCGATGTCGGCGATCGGCGGCTGAGGCCGAGCTCGGACCGGCTCAGTCGCGGCGCGCGCGCCGGCCGACCAGCCGACGGATCGTGTCGCCTGCCAGGACCCACCCGACGCCCGCAGCCACGGCCCCGAGCACGGCGAACAGCACGATCCCGAGCCAGCGCGTCGCCTGGAGGAACCCGGCACTCGTCTTGAAGTCGGGGTCCGGATCGCCGAGGCTCGAGATCGCGACGGCGATGCCCCAGGCGCACGCAAGGGCCACGAGGAAGAACGCGATCCCCAGCCAGAACGAGATCCCTTCGATCCAGTCATGGGCCGCCAGGAACTCGCTGAAGCGGCGCCGGAAGGTGCGGTAGCTCAACCCGTCAAAGCCCGGCCAGCTTCGCCAGGCCCGAGATCTTCATCAGCACGAAGCGCTTCCCCTGGCGTTCGACGAAGCCCCGGCGTTGGAAGTCCGACAGGATCCTCGTCACGTTCTCCCGGCTCCCCCCGCACAGACTCGCCAGGTCGGCGTGGGTGACGATCGACGGCACGAGGGCGCCGTCCTCGGGCAGGTCCTCGAGCGACGGCGAGACGAGCTGCAGCAGCCGCTTCGCCACCCGTCCCTTGAGGTCGAGGTACAGGAGATCGTCGACGAACGCCTCCTGCGACTGCACCTGACGGGAGAGCGCCCGCAGCAGGGCCCGGGACGCACTCGGGTCGTCCGCGAGGAAATCGAGGAAGTCGGAGGCATCGACCCGCCAGACGTCGGACTCCTCGAGCGCGAGGGCGCCCGCCGTCCTCGGCATCTCGCCGAGCACGCCGAGCTCGCCGAAGAACTGCGGCACCTCGATCGTCGTGTGCAGCTGCCGGTGGCCGTTCGCGGAGTCGGAGCTGATCTCCACGCGCCCCGACAGGAGGAAGAAGACCTCCGGCGAGTGGTCGCCCTGGTGGAACAGGTAGGTGTTCCGCCGGTAGCGTCGCGTGCCCCCCCGGCCGGCGAGGTCCTGCACGGCCCGACGGGGCGTGCCTTCGAACAGTGGGGTCTCGGCCATCTGCTCGACGATCCCGGCCGGGACCGTGGTCGTTGCCGATGCCATCGGGGCAAGCGTAGCCATCCTGGGCCCTTCGTGCGTGCGGGTCCGCAGATAGCACGAGGCCCGGCCGATGGGCCGGGCCTCGTCACGATCGTTCCGTCCAGGCGAGCTAGACCTTTCTCGCCTTCCTGGCCTTCCGCGCCTTGCGCGCCTTCCTCGCCGTCCGCTTGGTCACTCGCGTCGCGGCCTCGGTCGAGGTCTTGCTCGTGGTGCTCTTCGCCGACTTCGGCGTCACCTTCTTGTCCGCCATCTCCTGCTCACCTCCCCCGCTGGTCCGCCCCGAAGGGCTCTTGCAGGTCGTCGGTGCTG
>DATFEU010000307.1:0-3715 GCA_035250725.1 Actinomycetota bacterium | reverse complement strand
AGGGGGCAGCCCTCGATCGTGATGAGGACGTGGACGCGCACGAGCCCGCCCTCGATCTCGATCCCCCGGAGCATGCCGAGGTCCTCGATCGGGCGGCCGATCTCGGGGTCCATGACGCCTCGGAGGGCCTGTCTGACCTGGTCCTCGGTGACCAACGGGTGACCTCCCTGGCTCCTCGCCGGATTATCCTGATTCCCACGGTGCGGACCGTGCTTACTCCCATGGTACGTCGGGCGTCGAGGGGCGTCGACGTTCGCGTCCGTCCCGTCGGGCGATGCGGATCGGTGGGGCGCGATGCCCACGCGTGAGCCGACGGCGATCGAGATCCACAAGGCCCTCGCCGACGACACGCGCTTCCGCCTGTACCGCTACCTCGGCCTGTCGGGCCGCGCCGTGTCGGTCCGCGAGCTCGCCACGCGGCTCTCGCTGCACCCCAACACGCTCCGGCCGCACCTTCGCCGGCTCGAGGAGGCCGGGCTCGTTCGGCGCGAGATCCGACGGGGGAGCTCGGTCGGCCGTCCGCAGACGCTCTACGTCGCGCTCGAGACGGCCGAACGCGAGAACCGAGACTTCCGTCTGCTGGCCGAGATCCTTGCCGGCCTGGCGTCGGGCGCGAGGTCGAGGGATCGCGCCGCCGACCTCGCGAAGGACTGGGGGAGGTACCTCGCGATCCGCGGCGGCCCCAAGCCGGGGACCCGGGCGGCGGCGCGCCACAACCTCGCCGTGCTCCAGGAGGCGATGTCCTCCGCAGGGTTCGACCCTCGGTTCCGTCGGGAGGACGGAGGCGCCGTCGAAGTCACCCTGCGCGACTGCCCCTTCCGCGAGCTCCTCGACGATCACCGTGACCTCGTGTGCGCCGTCCACCGCGGCCTGATCGAGGGGATGCTGGGAGCGCTGTCCCCGCCACTCGAGCTGCGAGACTTCGCCCCGCTCACCGATCGCGCGACCTGCCGCTTGTCTGCCCGCCGCGCCTGATCTCGGTCTACCCGCTCAGGGTGGGGCGCTCGTCGTCCGACGCCTCGAGGCGTCCATCGCGGTCGCCATCGCGACGAGCGTCTCGGTCGGCGCTTGCCCCGAGATGCCGAACGGCCCGCTCGAATCCCTCGGCGCAGCGGGCCACGCGATCGCGTTGTAGCCGCCGCTCGTCTCGGGGTCCTGAACGATCGCCGAGGTCCCGGTCTCGAGCTCGAGCGGCACCGGGTACGCCCCGCAGCCGAGGCCGCCGTCCCCGTAATAGAAGGAGAGGCGGCCGATCCCGGGAGCGCTGACGTGCAGGCTCCCGGTCGTCCTGCCCGCCCACGACCAGGCATCGATCGCCCAGCGTTCGGCGAGCCTGGCTCCCGAGGGGAAGCCGGTGGGAGCGATGACGGGGACGGTGAGGATGCGGTCGAGGTACCGGGCCGCGTCGTCCACGGTCCGGAGCGGGACGACCGGACCGGCCGCCTCCAAAGTCGCCGCGAGCCGTCCGTCGAGGTCGCGAACCGTCACCGTCAGGTCGCGGGTGCCGAGCGCCGCGTCCATCCGGCCGTACGCGTACGCGGGAATCGTCCACGCGTCCCCCATGCGTTCCGGGTCGCCGATCGCGTAGCCGACGTGCCCGAACGGCACGAGGCCGGGATCCAGTGGCTCGGCGAGCAGGAGCTCGGCGCGCCCTGGGTCGGGACGTCCGAGGCTCCACATGAGATCCCGCGCGAGCCCTACGGCGCGCTGCTCCTCGAGCGACCCGAGGGTCGAGGGGGCGGGGCTCCCCGCCGCGTCCCACGCGTAGTCGAGCGTCGTCCATCCGCTCGTGACCGGATCGAACAGGCCGAGGTCGCGCTCGCCAGCCTCGTCCAGGAGCGTCACGGCGACGGTCCCGTGCTGCAGGACGGCGATCCGCCCGTCGGCGTCGAACGTGTGTCCTGCGGGCGGTTCCGTCGTGACGGCGGCACGCGTCCGGTACGGGCCGCGTTGCCACGAGAGCGAGAGCGAGTCGCCGTCGTCCACGAGCAGCGCGGTCTGCTTCTCCCATTCCCACGCCCACCATCCGGGGGCGAAGGCGACGCCGCGCACGTCCCCGACCTTCGACAGGCGCCTGGCCGTCCAGCGGTTCCCCCAGAGCTTCTCCACGGCGCCGTCGTTCCGGCCGGCGACGAGCACCTGACGGCCGAGCCAGACGGGCTCGTCCCCCCCCTCGCCGACGCGGTCGAACCTGCCCGAGTCCAGCCAGAGCACCCAATGGCTCGTCGTGCCCCCGCGGATCCCTGCCGGCATCAGCGAGAACGCGAGCCGGGTCCCGTCCGGCGACCATCCGAGCGGGCCGACGGTGGTGAGGACCGGGTCGCCGTCCTCCGCGATCGTCCCGACCCGTCGCGTGACCGACCCGTCGGCGGCCGCGAGCCAGAGGTCGGTGCCGGCCGCGGTGCCCGCGAGGAGCGCGATCGTTCGGCCATCGGGGGAGAAGGTCGGCGAGGAGATGCCCGGCATCGACAGGATGCGGCGAGGCGCGGAGCCGTCGGCGTGCGCCGTCCACAGGTTCGTGCACCGGACGAACGCGAAGCCTCCGACCGGGTGCCGGCTCCTCGGCCACTCGGTCTCGTCGACGCCGGGGAGCCGGTCGAGCGCCGCCGGGGCGTCGAGGGCGGCGAGCGATGCCGCTCCGGTCCGCGAGGTGGCGTCCGAGGGCAGCCGGCCGAGCGCCGTGCCGAGCATGGCGACGGCCAGGAGCATCACGACCAGCCCGATCGCCGGCGCGACGCTGCCGCGGCGGCCTCGGCTGCGGACGCCGATCCGCGGGGTCGAGACCGAGGTCGCCCTCGTGACCATCAGGTCGCCGCCTCCCGCGTGCGCCGCCGGGAGCCTCCTCGGACGCCGAGCGTCACGATCGCCCCGACCGCGACGCCGACGAGGAGGCCTCCGACCAAGGCGACGGGCCGGCTGGACGCGCTCGTCGCGGCCACGGGCTCGGGGGCGCTGGTCACGTAGACGACCTCGGGGAGCGGCTCGTCACCTTCGAAGGGCGCCACGAAGACGTTCGTCCGGTCCGTCGGTCCCGGCCCCGTGCCGTCGCCGACGATCACGGCGCCGGCCATCCCGGGGTGCAGGAAGCACTGGTACGGGTAGATGCCGTTCCGGCGGAACGTCGCCGTGAACGCCTCGTTCGGGGCCATGTTGCCGTCGCTGCTCCAGGCGTACGCAGAGCCGGAGATCACGTGTCGGAAGCCGTCGCGGTTCACGAACGTGACCGTTTCGCCGGGGTCGACGCGCACGAGCGTGGGTGTGATGCAGAAGTCGCGAAGCTCGACCGTCGTGCCGCTGCCCTCGGTGACCTCTGCGCACCCCCCGCCGCCGGCGGATGCCAGGACGGGGATCGCGAGCAGGATCCCGCTCACCGCGAACGTGAGGAACGCCCGCCGCACCATCGCAACCCCTTCTCGTCCGTCCACCGAGCAGACCGGACGGAGCGGGCCGCGGTTCCCGGCGAGCGTTCCTCTCGTGAGCTCCGCTACGCGGTGGGGCGGGCGTTCCGCTTGACCAGCGCGGCGATCCCGAACCCGAGCGCCACGCCGATCACGGCGCCGGCGATCCACCCGATCGCGACGGGGGTGCCGCTCGACGGCTCGCTCACCGTCCGCACCTCGACCACCGGCTCCGGCTGCTCGAACGCGGCCACGCCGACGTCCTCGCCGTTGCCGGCCCCCGAGCCCGAGCCGACGACGATCGCGCCGGTCATCCC
>DATFEU010000305.1:0-5639 GCA_035250725.1 Actinomycetota bacterium | reverse complement strand
CGGGCGATCTCGACCCGCTCGGGCCTGCCGCGGTGATCGTCAAGCACAACAACCCCTGCGGGGCCGCCGTCGCGAGCTCGTGCGCATCGGCCTACGCGGCGGCGTTCGAGTCCGACACGGTGAGCGCGTTCGGCGGGATCGCGGCGTTCGGTCGCGAGGTCGACGACGCGGCCGCAGCGGCGATGGCCGAGGTGTTCACCGAGGTCGTGGTGGCACCGTCGTTCGGCGACGGGGCCCTCCAGACGCTCGGCGCGCGCAAGGGGTTACGGGTCGTCGAGGCCGCGCTCCCGAGCGCCGGAGGGATCGACCTCCGCATCCTCCCCGGCGGTGCCCTCGTGCAGGATCGCGACGCCGCGCCCGAGGCCGGGGGCGACCCCGAGGTGGTGTCCTCGCGCGCGCCCGGTGCGGACGAGTGGCGCGACCTCCGGTTCGCGTGGATCGTGGCGATGCGCGTGAAGTCGAACGCGATCGTGTTCTCGAGGGACCTCGCCACCGTCGGCGTCGGCGCGGGCCAGATGTCGCGCGTCGACGCGGCGTACCTCGCGGCTCGCAAGGCCGGAGACCGCGCGAAGGGATCCGTGATGGCGAGCGACGCGTTCTTCCCGTTCCCCGACGCGGTCGAGGTCGCAGCGGATGCGGGTGTCACCGCGGTGATCCATCCGGGGGGATCGATCCGCGACGAGGAGGTCCTCGAGGTCGCCGAGGCGCGAGGGATGGCCGTCGTCGTGACCGGGCGACGCCATTTCCGCCACTAGCCGATGGACGACCTCCACCGCAAGGTCGAGCGTGGCTACGATGCCATCGCGGAACGGTATGCCGGCGTGATCCGCGCGAACCGCGGTCCGGAAACGTACTTCCGTACGTTCCTCGACCGGATCATCAGGCGCGTGCCGGAGGGCGGACGCGTGCTGGACCTCGGCTGCGGCGCGGGCACCATCACGTGGGAGCTGACGCAGCGTGCGCGAGTCGTCGGGATCGACCGCTCGACCGCCCAGCTGGCGATCGCCCGCTCGAGCGCACCGCGGGCCATCTTGATCCGAGCCGACATCGGCGAGGTCGCGTTCGCCCGGGCGTCGTTCGATGTCGTGGTCGCCTTCTGGACCTTGATCCACGTACGACGTGACCTCCACGAGATGGTGTTCGGACGGATCCGCGACTGGCTGCGCCCGGGTGGCCTGTTCGCCGGGACGCTCGGCACCAGCGACAGTCCGGAGGACGTGGGAGAGGACTTCTTCGGCGCCCCGATGCACTGGAGTCACTTCGACGCGCGGACGAGCCGTCGACTGCTGTGGGCGGTCGGGTTCGAGCTCGAACAAGCCGAGGAGATCGCGGACGAGGGCGAGAAGTCGCTGTGGGTGATCGCGAGGGCGTGACGACTCGAGCCTGGATCACCCCGCGCCGATAGGATTCCCGCTCGTGACCGCCACGATCATCGACGGCCGTGCGATCTCCGCCCAGGTCAAGGCCCAGGTGGCCGAGCGCGCGATGGCGCTCGTCGACCGCGGGATCCAGCCGGGCCTGGCAGCGGTGCTCGTCGGTGACGACGAGGCCTCCAGGATCTACCTCGGCGCCAAGCACAAGGCCTGCTCCGAGGTCGGGATGCGCTCGGAGCAGGTGGACCTGCCGGCGTTCGTGACCGAGGGCGAGCTGCTCGCCACGATCCGGCGCCTGAACCGCGACCCCGAGATCCACGGGATCATCGTCCAGCTCCCGCTGCCCAAGCACATCAGCGAGCTCGCCGTGCAGATGACGATGGATCCGCGCAAGGACGTCGACGGGCTGCACCCCCTGAACGTGGGGCTGATGGTCCGGGGCGAGCCGTCGTTCCCGCCGGCGACGCCGTACGGCATCGTCGAGCTGCTGCTGCGCTCGGGCGTCGAGCTCGAGGGCGCCGAGATCGTGGTGGCCGGGTACGGAGACCTGGTCGGGGCCCCGCTCTCGATCCTGCTCGCCCAGGACTGGATCCGGGGGAACGCCACGGTGACCGTGTGTCACATCAGGACACGAGACCTCGCCTCGCACACTCGCCGCGCGGACATCCTGGTGGCGGCGACCGGCCGAGCACAGCTCGTCACCGCGGACATGGTCAGGCCGGGCGCGGTCGTGGTCGACGTCGGCGTCCACCGGACCGAGAGCGGCCTCGTGGGCGACGTGGACTTCGAGGACGTGAAGGAGGTCGCGGGCATGATCACGCCGGTCCCCGGCGGGGTCGGTCCGATGACCACCGCGATGCTCCTGCTCAACACGGTCACGGCGGCCGAACAGCTCTCGGACCAGCGGTGAGCCCGGCCGCGAGCGGCCTCGAGGCGCTCGTTCGCGCCGGGAAGTTCTGCGTCACCTCCGAGGTGGTGCCGCCGCGCTCCGCCGACCCGTCGCCGCTCGACCAGCAGGCACGCGAGCTCGTCGGGTACACAGACGCCGTCAACGTCACCGACAACCCGGTGGCGAGCGCCCACATGTCGCCGCTCGCCGGGGTCGCGGCCGTCGCCCGTGCCGGTCTCGAGCCGACGGTCCAACTCACGGTCCGGGACCGGAACCGCCTCGCGTTGGCCGCCGACCTGCTCGGTGCGTGGGCGCTCGGCGCCCGGAACCTCTTCGCGCTCACCGGCGACCCGCTGTCGGCCGGCGACGAGCCCGAGGCGGCAACCGTGCACGACATCAGCGTGCTCGAGCTGATCTCGCTCGCCCGGATGCTCCGAGACGATCGTCGCCTCCCCTCCGGCCAGGAGGTCGATCCCGCGCCCGGATACTTCGTCGGCGTGTCGGATACCCCATTGGTCGACGTGTACGACCCGGGCCGACTCGAGGCCAAGCTCGACGCCGGCGCCGACTTCGTGATCACGCAGATCACGTACGACCTGGACGCGATCGTGGCGTGGGCCGACGTCGTCCGCGACCGAGGGATCCTCGAGCGGGCCGCCGTGCTCGTCGGCGTCGCGCCCCTCCGGGGGGCCAAGCAGGCCCGCTACATGAACGAGCACCTGCCCGGCGTCTCCGTCCCGGACGCGCTGATCGGAGCGCTCGAGGCCGCCGGACCCGAGGCGGAGGCGATCGGCACCGCCCAGTGCGTCGAGATCGTCGTCGGCCTGCGCGAGATCGCGGGGATCTCCGGCGTCCACGTGATGGGTCTCGGCCGCGAGACGGTCGTCCGCCACGTGATCGAAGGAGCCGGGCTGTTCCCTCGCCCGGTCGGCGCGCGACCCCGCACGTAGACTCGTCGCGGTCGGACTCGAAAGGGGTTGTCGGGATGGAGACCGTCACGATCCAGGGACAGACCTACCCGAAGCGCAGCCCGCTCGTGGTGCTCGGTCTCTCCTTCATCACGCTCGGGATCTACGGGTTGTACTGGTACTTCAAGGTGAACGAGGAGATCAAGCGTTACACGGGCGACCAGACGATCAGCCCCGGCCGCTCGTTCGCCGCCGTCTTCCCGGGGTTCCTGCTGATCGTGCCGCCGTTCATCGCCTACTACAACACCTCGAACCACATCGTCCGGATGCAGCAGCAACGGGGGCTCGCGTCGCAGATCTCGCCCGCGCTCGTGGTGATCCTCGGCATCGTGCTCTGGATCGGGATGGCCGCGTACGTCCAGGAGCACCTGAACCGGGTCTGGGACGCGGGGTCCTCGGGTTCGGCCGGTCTCCCCGCGACGCCCCCGCCGCCGCCGAGCGCGGGGCCGCCCGGTGGACCGCCGCCGCCTCCGGCCGGCTAACCGCCTTCCCGCTCTTCGATCGGGGCCCAGCGCCGGTCGGCCGGCCCGACGTACTCGGAGCTCGGCCTGATCACGCGGTTGTCCGCGTACTGCTCGCGGACGTGCGCCGTCCAGCCCGACATCCGGGCGAGCGCGAAGATCGGCGTCATCAGGTCGGTGGGGATCCCGAGCGTGTGGTACACGCTCGCCGCGTAGAAGTCGACGTTCGGATACAGCCCCTTCTGTTCTGCGACGGTACGCTCGATCGCCTCGGAGATCTCGAACCAGCTGGTCTCGCCGTGGCGTTCGCCCGTTTCCTTCGACAGGCGCTTGAGGACCTTCGCGCGCGGGTCCGTCGTCTTGTACACCGCGTGCCCGAAGCCCATGACCTTCTCGTGCCGCGAGAGCCGGTCGGCGACGTAAGCCTCGGCGCGATCGGGCGAGCCGACCTCCTCGAGCATCTTCATCGATTCCTCGTTGGCGCCGCCGTGCAGGGGGCCCTTGAGGGCCGAGATCGCCGCCGTGATCGCCGAGAACATGTCGGCGAGGGTCGAGGCGACGATCCGCGCGGTGAACGTCGACGCGTTCATCGTGTGGTCGGCGTACAGCACGAACGTCGTGTCGATCACGTCCGCGTCTTCCTTGGATGGCTCCATGCCGAGCAGCATGGAGAGGAAGTTCGCCGCATGCGGCAGCTTCGGGTTGGGCGGGACGTACTCCTGGCCCGTACGCAACCGGTGGTACATCGACAGTAGCGTCGGCGTCATCGCGATCAGGCGAAGCGCCTTGCGGTGATCTGCCTCCGCCGACGTGTCCCAGCCGTCCGGGTCGTACGTCGAGGCGGCCGAGACGCTGGTCCGCAGCATCGACATCGGGGAGGTCTGCTGTGCGAGCTCGGGCATGAGGTCCTGGAGGAACTTGGACGGCTCTCGGGCCTCGATGAGGAAGTCCGAGAGCTCGTCGAGCTCCCGCTGCGTGGGGAGGCGGAGCTCGTGGAGGAGGTGCACGACCTCTTCGAACGACGTCCTGCCGGCGAGATCGGCGATGTCGTATCCGACGTACCACAGCCGTCCCTCCTGTCCGTCGATATCGGACAGACGCGTCTGTGCAGCCACGATCTCGCGAAGACCTTTGTCCGTCACCGCGTCGCTCCGCCTCGGTCGGCCGTCGCCCCCATCATCCCATCTAGTCTGACCGGCGTGGGGACACACCACGTCACGCTCATCCCCGGGGACGGGGTCGGACCCGAGCTCATCGACACCGCCCGCATCACGCTGGAGGCGACCGCCGTGGATCTTCGATGGGACGTGCAGACGGCCGGCCTCGCCGCGCTCGAGACCGACGGGGACCCGCTCCCCGAGCGGGTGATCGCCTCGATCCGGGAACGAGGGGTCGCGCTGAAAGGCCCGCTCGGTACCCCCCCCGGTTCTCGGAGCGTGAACGTGAGCCTCCGCCTCGCGCTCGGACTGTTCGCGGCGGTACGGCCGTGTCGTTCGTACCCCGGCGCCCGCTCCGCCTACGAGGGCGTCGACGTCGTCGTGGTGCGGGAGCTGACCGAGGGCTCGTACACGGGGATCGAATTCGAGCAGGGCGTGCCGACGACCGCCGAGCTGATCGCGTTCATCGAGCGGAGCACGGGCCGTCGGATCCGCGAAGACTCCGGCCTGTCGATCAAGGGGATCAGCGAGGGCGCGAGCGAACGGGTCGCCCGGTTCGCGTTCGAGTACGCCGAGGCCGGTGGTCGCCGGAAGGTCACGGCCGGCCATAAGGCGAACATCCTGAAGCGCACGGATGGGCTGTTCCTCGAGGCGGCGGGGCGCGTCGCCGCGGAACATCCCGATGTCGCGTTCGAGGACCGGATCATCGACGCGCTCGCGATGCAGCTCGTCCAGCGCCCCGAGGCGTTCGACGTCCTCCTGCTGCCGAACCTGTACGGCGACCTGCTCTC
>DATFEU010000275.1:0-4392 GCA_035250725.1 Actinomycetota bacterium | reverse complement strand
TCCGATCTTCGAGCGGTCGCCCAGTGGCCGACCGGGGTGATGCCGTCGCCGATGCAGGTCACCGGGGACGAGCTCCCGAGCTCGGACGACCCGGTGTTCGCGGTTCGCCACGGGGGAGACCTCCTCGGTGCGATCACCGTGTCGATGTCGCCGAGGGAGCCGATGACCCCCGCGACCGAGCGGCTGCTGGTGGACCTGTCGGCGCAGGCGGGACTCGTGCTTCGCAACGTCGCCCTCGTGGAAGAGCTGCAGCGGTCGCGCGAGCGGCTGGTCACCTCGCAGGACGAGACGCGGCGGCGGCTCGAGCGCGACCTGCACGACGGAGCGCAGCAGCGGCTGGTGACCCTGTCCCTGGATCTGCGGATGGCCCGCGCGCGCGCCGACGCGGGCGGCGATGTCGAGCTCACCGCGAGGCTCGACGCGGCGGAGCAGGAGCTGGCCCGGTCGCTCGCCGAGCTCCGCGAGCTGGCGCGCGGGATCCACCCGGCCATCCTCACCCAGAGCGGTCTGGGCGCGGCGCTCAGGTCGCTCGCGGAGCGAGCGGCCGTCCCCGTCGAGCTGGGGTCCCTCCCCGAACGACGCTTCTCGCCCGAGATCGAGGCCACGGCGTACTTCTTCGTCTCCGAGGCGTTGGCCAACGTGGCGAAGCATGCCGAGGCCTCGAGCGCGTGGGTCGCCGCCGAGGACGGCGCTGATCGACTGGCGATCGAGGTGCGCGACGACGGCGTCGGGGGCGCCGCGATGGACGGCGGGTCGGGTCTCCGGGGTCTGGCGGACCGCGTGGAGGCGGTCGGTGGCCGGCTCGACGTCCGAAGCGACCTTGGGCAGGGCACGGTCGTGCGCGCGGAGATCCCGTGCGCGTAGCGGTGGCCGACGACGCGGTGCTGTTCCGCGAGGGGCTCGCCCGCGTGCTCTCGGACGCGGGGTTCGACCTCGTCGGTCAGGCCGCGAACGCGGACGAGCTCCTGGCGATCATCCGCGACGGGCCCGCCAACCGGCTCCCCGACGTGGCCGTGGTGGACATCCGGATGCCCCCGTCGCACACCACCGAGGGGCTGGTCGCCGCCAAGACCATCCGGGCCGAGCATCCCGAGATCGGCGTGCTCGTCCTGTCCCAGTACATCGAGACCGACCACGCGATGGATCTGCTGGGCGACGGGTCCGGTGGGACCGGATATCTGTTGAAGGATCGGGTCACCGATCTCGACGGGTTCAGCGACGCCGTGCGGCGCGTCGGGGAGGGGGGATCCGCCGTCGATCCCGAGGTCATCGCGCAGCTCGTGGATCGTCGACGCGCCGTCGATCCGATGGCCGATCTCTCGGACCGCGAACGCGAGGTCCTGGGGCTCATGGCGGAGGGCTGCTCCAACCGGGCGATCGGCGCCAACCTGTCGCTCAGCGAGAAGACGGTCGAGGCCCACGTCCGAGCGATCTTCACGAAGCTCGGCCTCGTGCCGGCTCCGGACGAGAACCGTCGCGTGCTCGCCGTCCTCGCGTACCTCCGCTCCGCATGAGGCGTGACACCTGCCGCACGACGCCTCGCGTCTAGGATGGGCGCCGTGACCGAGCCCGAGGAACAAGGCGCGCAGGTCCGCCGGATGGGTCGGCTCACCGAGCCGGCCGAGGAGGAGCTCCTCACCTACGGTGAGTACCTGGCCCTGCCCGAGCTGCTGTCGTTGCAGCGGCTGCTCTCCGAGCCGCGCGTGCACGACGAGCTCCTGTTCATCACCGTGCACCAGGCCTACGAGCTCTGGTTCAAGCAGCTGATCTTCGAGCTCGAGGCGATCCGGGACCTGATGACGGACGACGAGGCGGAGCGTGCGCGGCACCTCCTCACACGCGTCCACGCGATCGAGCGGGTGCTGATCGAACACATCGAGGTACTGGAGACGATGACGCCGCAGGACTTCCTCGAGTTCCGTTCGTTGCTCTCGCCGGCGTCCGGCTTCCAGTCGGCGCAGTTCCGCGAGGCGGAGTTCCTGAGCGGGCTGAAGGAGCCGCGCTACCTGAAGCAGCTCGCCGGGACGCCGGACGAGCTCGAGCGGCTCGCCCGGCGGCTGAACGAGCCGACGCTCTGGGACGGATTCAGGGCCCTGCTCGAGGCGAACGGGCTCGACATGCCCGAGGACGACGAGGCGGCCCGCATGGAAAGCCTGGTGCGGATGGCCCGCGACCGGAAGTACGCGGCGTTGTTCGCCGTGTCCGAGGGGCTGCTCGACCACGACGAGGCGTTCGCGCAGTGGCGCCTCCACCACGTCCTGATGGTCGAACGCGAGATCGGCGCGAAGCCGGGAACCGGGGGGTCGGCGGGCGTGGGGTACCTCAAGACGACCCTGGACAAGCGGTTGTACCCGGAGCTCTGGGGACTCCGGAGCAACCTCTAGGACGAACGCCGCGGCCGCGGAGCCAGCGCCCGACGACCGTGGGCCGAGTCCTCGATCAAGGCGGCGAGCCGTCGCTCGCGCGTCTCGTTCTTCTTCGCGCTCATCACCCAGTAGGTCGCCGCCGAGCGGTACGACGTCGGCTGCGTCTGGAACCACGACCACGCTCGCTTCGTGGCGCGGAACCGCTTCGCGAACGCCGGATCGAGCTCGATCTCGTGTCGCTGCTCGTAGGAGTAGACACCCGTCCGGTCCTTCCGCTTGTCGAACGCCGCTTGCCCGGACGGCCGGACCCGGCCCTGGCGCTTCAGCTGCCCGAACCGCTTGACGTTCACCGTGCTCCAGTTGCTCGTCGGCTTCCGCGGCGTGAGCCGGTTCATGTAGCTCTCGTCGTCGATGCTCTTGCGGATGCCATCGATCCAGCCGACGCACAGCGCCTCGTCCACCACCTCCGGCCAGGTGACGCTCGTCCGCCCCGAGGCCTTCTTGTAGAGACCGACCCAGAGCTCGGTGGCGGTGGCGTGGTGTTCCGCGAGCCACGCGCGGAGGTCCTTCGGCGTCTCGAAGAACCGAGGCTTCATCGCGACCGTCGTTGCACGTACTCGTCGATCAGCTCGAGCAGCCGGTCGCGGCCGAAGCTGTCGTCGTGGCCGCCGTGGACGATCGAGACGGGCAGGTCGCGCAGCCGTTCCATGCTCTGAACGTACCGGGGGATGTCCGACTCGGGCAGCTCGTCGAGGAGCACGCCGCTCTCGTACACGCAGTCGCCCGGGAACAGCGTGCCGGTCTCGTCCTCCCACAGGCCGATCTCCCCCGGCGTGTGGCCGGGCAGGTGCAGCACCTCGAGCTTGCGTTCGCCGAGATCGATCACGTCGCCCTCGTCGAGCAGGACCGCCGGGGTCACGGGTTCGACGCGGTAGGTGGCGGGATCGAAGCCTTCGTGGGGGAGCGCGGTCAACAGGGACCCGGGAGGGTCGTAGCCGGAGAGCTCCTCGGGCGGATAGTCCTCGATCACGAGCGACGCGAAGATCCCGCCCGTCGCCACGGCCTCGGCGTCGTCCCGATGCACGGCCACGGCATCGAACTCGCGCAGCCCGCCGACGTGGTCGAAGTGCCGGTGCGTCGCGATCGCCAGCACCGGACGTTCGAAGAGGTCCGCGAGCTCATCGACGAGCGAGCGGAGTCCGAGCCCGGCGTCGATCAGCACGTCCCGGTCGCGGCCGCGAACGAGGTACAGGTTCGCGCGCAGGAACGGGTCGACGTGCGGCTCGACGATCCGAACGACGCCCTCGCCCACCGTCTCGCGCTCGAACCACCGCTCGGCCACCCGCACGGCGGGAGCGTAGCCGCTTGACGCGGCGCCTCCGAGCGGGATAGGAACGCCATTCCGACCCGGAAGGAGGGTGTCGATGGCAACCGATCTGTCGATCTCGCTGCCCGACCAGCCCGGTGGGCTCGCGAACGCCGCCAAGGCGCTCGGCGCGGCCGGGGTGAACATCGAGGGACTCGCCGGACTCGGCGGCGGGGGCACCGGGCACATCCACCTGCTCGTCGAGGATGCGGCCGCGGCCCGCTCGGCGCTCCAAGGCGCGGGGGTCACGATCGAGGGGGAGCGCGAGGCCGTCGTCGTCGACGTCGAGGATCGCCCGGGCGCGCTCGGCGAGCTCGCCGCCAAGGTCGCCGACGCCGGGGTGAACCTGGCGGCCTGCTACGCGGCGAGCCGCACGCGGATCGTGTTCTCCTCCGACGACGCGGCCGCGTTGCGGTCCGCGCTCGGCGCGTAGGCCGCGGCGAGATCCGGTTCCGCTCGAGCGGAACGGCGCGTTTGACGCGCGTCCCGCAGGGGCGTACACCGGGGCGGACGGACCCCTAAGGAGGTGCCGATGAAGGACCTCACCGTCTCCCTCGAGGACCGGCCCGGCACGCTCGCCGACCTCGGCGAGTCGCTCGGAGCGGCCGGCATCAACATCGAGGGGCTGACCGTCGTGAGCTTCGAGGGACGGGCGATCGC
>DATFEU010000266.1:0-2210 GCA_035250725.1 Actinomycetota bacterium | reverse complement strand
CCGATCGCGCCGTGCGTGATCCGGCGGTTCGGCTCGGGCGAGATCTACATCCGGCCCGAGGACTCGGTGCGCGGGGCCGACGTGTTCGTGATCCAGACCCACGCCGACCCGGTGAACGAGTCGATCATGGAGCAGCTGATCCTGATCGACGCGATGAAGCGGGCCTCGGCGAAGCGGATCACGGCCGTCGTCCCGTACTACGGCTACGCGCGCCAGGACAAGAAGGTGCTCGCCCGCGAGCCGATCAGCGCCAAGCTCATCGCCGACCTGCTCTCGGCTGCGGGTTCGGACCGGGTGGTCTCGGTCGACCTGCACGCCGGCCAGATCCAGGGGTACTTCGACTTCCCGTTCGACCACCTGACGGCGCTGCCGGTGCTCTCGGGGTACCTCCAGAACGAGCTCGGGCTGCACGGCGACGACCTGGTCGTCGTTTCGCCCGACGCCGGCCGGATCAAGACGGCCGAGCGCCTGCGCGAGTACCTCCACGCGGACCTCGCATTCCTCTATAAGCGGCGCTCACGGACCGAGGCGCACAAGATCGACGAGATGGCCGTGGTGGGCGAGGTCGACGGGCGGCCGTGCATCCTCGTCGACGACATGATCGATACCGCGAGCACCGTGGCCAAGGGCGCGACCGCGCTCGCGCAGCAGGGAGCCGGTCCGATCTACGCGGCGGCCACCCACCCGGTGCTCTCGGGCAAGGCGGTGCAGAACCTGGAGGAGTCGCCGATCTCGGAGGTCGTCGTCACGAACACGATGCCGATCGCCGAGGAGAAGCGGTTCGGCAAGCTGCGGGTGCTCTCGATCGCGCCGCTGATCGCGGACGCGCTCAGAGCGGTGTTCGAGGAGAGCAGCGTCTCCGAGATCTTCCACGGCGAGAATCAGTAGTCAGCCGTCGAGCTCGGACCAGCCCCCTCGGCACTCCTCGTACGTTGCGGCGTCCTGGGTTCCGTACCGGCGCTGCCGCCGTTCTCGTCGATGTTGATCGCGATGCAGGAGATGGACCGGGGCGATCCATCCCAGCGACCGTCGCAGAGACGACGTGCCGCTCGTAGGGCTGCGACAGGACTCCGGTCGAGGCTGGGGCCCGCGGTGCATGTTCCATCACTCGGGACCCCACACGAAGGAAGACGCTCGAGGGTGCGTTCCGGTATCGGCTGGGCCCTTCCCGCGGGGTGTTGGTACGATTCCCGGCCGAACCCCGATCGTTCGAAGGACCCAGTCATGGCCGAACTGAAGCTCGTCGCCGAGCCCCGCACGGGCTCCGGAAAGGGCGTCGCCCGCAAGCTGCGTGCGGCGGGACGCGTGCCCGCCGTCCTCTACGGGGCCGACGTGGGATCGACCCCGCTGTCGGTGGATGCGAAGGAGCTGTTCCACGTCCTGCACACGGGCGCGGGCTCGAACGTCCTCGTCGACCTCGTCGTCGACGGCGACGAGCACCTGGCGATCCCTCGAGATGTCCAGCGTGACCACATCCACGGGCGGTTCATCCATCTGGACTTCCTCGCCGTTCGTCGCGACGAGACGATCCACATCACGGTCCCGGTCCGGGTCGTCGGCGAGTCGGTCGGCGTGAAGGCCGGCGGCGTCGTCGAGCACCGCCTCTGGGAGGTCGAGGTCGAGTGTCTCCCCGGAGACGTGCCGGACGCGATCGAGGTCGACATCACCGAGCTCGAGATCGGCATGGGCCTGCGCGTGAGCGATCTCGTCGTCCCCGCCGGCGCGACGATCCTCACGAACGCCGAGGAGTCTGTCGTCGCGGTCCAGCAGCCGCAGATGGCCGTCGAGCTCGAAGGGGAAGAGGCCGCGGAGGCCGCCGAGGGCGAAGAGGGCGCCGAGGGCGAGGCCGCCGAAGGCGAGGCTCCCGCGGAGGGCGGCGAACAGTCCGGTTCGGCCGACGAGTCGTCCGAGGGCTAGCGCCCTCGCCCATGACCTGGCTCGTCGCGGGGCTCGGCAACCCGGGCCCCAGATACGCGCGGACCCGTCACAACCTCGGCTACCGCGTCGTCGACGAGCTCGCGGAACGGGCCGGCGAGCGGTTCCGCAAGGCGCGGTTCGTCCCCGCCGAGGTGGCGGAGCTCACCGGGTCGGGAGAGCGCGTCCTGCTCGCCAAGGCGCGGGACTTCATGAACGTGACCGGCCCCGCGTTCGCCTCGCTCGCGCGCAAGCACCGCGTCGAGCCCGAACAGGTGATCGCCGTGCACGACGAG
>DATFEU010000246.1:0-9478 GCA_035250725.1 Actinomycetota bacterium | reverse complement strand
CACCGTCTGCTCGCCGGCCGAGAGCGCGGGGACCTGGAGTCCGTCCTCGGTCGCCGTGATCGTGGCGTCCGGCTCCGGAGCCGTGAGGCCGGTGTCGCCGGCGATGGTGAACACCTCGTACATGCCGAGGTTCGCATGCGGTGTTCCCTCCGGGTCGGGGAAGAAGCACAGGAACGCGTAGCTGCCCGGCTCCAGGGTCCGCGTCACCGTGATGGCCTCGCCGGGCGACAGCGCAGGCACACCGGCGATGTCGTCGGCCCATTCGGGCGGTTCCTGTCCGCCCTCGATCACCGCTTGCACGTCCGCCTCGGTCTTGCCCTCCTCGATCTTCGCGAACGCGAACTCGTGCGGGAGGCCGCCGTTGTTCGTGAACCGCATCTCGACGACGCCTCCGGCCACCTCCGCGGGAACGTCGAACGAGTACTCCGTGGCCCCGACCTCGACCGTCGTGGCCTCCGGCGACGGCGATGGGGTCGTCCCGCCCCCGCCGTCGGACGAGCAGGCGGTCAGGAGCAAGGCGCTTGATCCAACGATGGTGATGAGTGGTCGTTTCATCTTTCGGAGATCTCCTCTCGCTTCTTCCCTGGTCCGCCCTTGTCGGCAGCGGCGTCCTTGAACGCGATCGCCACTCCTGGTGGGGATCCGACGCCCTCCGCCTGCCGTGGCGGTGTGGCCCTCGAAGACACGAGGCCGGGGCGCAGAGAGTACCGGAAGAACGAGAAACCGACCGGCGTCTCGTTCGTCCGTGAGCGGTCAGCCTCGGAATCGGTATCCGGCTCCGCGGACCGTCTCCACGACGTCTGGTCTGAGCTTCTTGCGCAGATACCCGACGTAGACCTCGACGACGTTGGAGCTCGGGCCGCGGTCGTATCCCCAGACCTGATCGAGGAGCTGGGGCTGCGACAGGACCTGGCCGGCATGATGCATCAGCGTCTCGAGCAACGCGAACTCCCGCGGCGTGAGCTCGACCGCTCGTCCGCCGATGTGCGCCTCCCTGGTGTTCAGATCGATCGTCACGCGCCCATGCGAGACCGTGGTCGAAACCGTCTGGTCCGCGGTGCGAAGCCGCGCTCGGATCCGGGCGAGCAGCTCGGCGAAGCTGCACGGCCTCGTGACGAAGTCGTCCGCGCCGGCGTTCAGGACGTCCACTCGACGGGAGATCGCATCGTTCGCCGTGAGCACGATCACCGGAACCGATGACCCGGTGGCGCGCAGCCTCGAGAGGATCTCGTCTCCGGTAACGGTGGGGAGGTCGAGATCGAGCACGATGAGGTCGAAGTCGAGCGACTTCGACATCTCCAGGCCGTCGGCGCCGTCGCGGGCTGTTCGGACGGCGAACCCCTCGGCCTCCAGCCCCCGCTTGATGAAGGAAGCTACGGCGGCTTCGTCCTGAACGACCAGCACGTTCATGGGCATCCCTCCGGCTGATACATCCGAGCCGGCTAGCCCCTCGTCGGACCGCCTCGTCCGTCATCCATGTTGCACCCGACGATCCGAAGGCGGCAAACGACCTGGACGCTCCGCACAACTCGGCCCGGATGAGCGATCTCTCAGCGAGGTTTCAGCTCGAGTTCAGGCCGGGTTGGCAGCATCTTCGAGTCTGCAGGAAGGAGGTGCGACATGCAGAACACCCCATGGGTCGTCGTCGAAGCGGACGACAAGACGGCCATACAGCGGGAGTTCAGCCAGGGCGAGATCGTGGACCAGTTCTCATCGAAGGAGCACCCCATCTTCCTGGTCCAGAGCCCGAAGGTACCGCCGCTCCCCAACACGGTTCTCCAGGGGCCCATCTACGGTGTCGGCATCTTCCGAGATGAGCGGAAGGCGCGCGCGCTCGCCAAGCGTCTCGCCGAGACCTAGCGAGACCTAGGGAGGCCCGCCGAGATCGGTGAACCTGCGGACGGGGTCCGAGAGACTGCGGAGTCGCGGTCGTACGGTCCCCGTCCGCGGCACGTCTCCCTCTCGTTCGTGAGGGCCTGGGATAGACCACCCTTCTTCATCCGTTCGGGTACCTCGAGCGGAGGGTGCTGGGAAGATGACTGGGTGGCTACCCAAGACGGCATCCGCAACGTCGCCATCGTCGCCCACGTGGATCACGGCAAGACCACGCTCGTCGACGCCATGCTCTGGCAGTCCGGGGCCTTCCGAGCGAACCAGGACGTGGCCGAACGCGTCATGGACTCGACCGACCTCGAACGCGAGAAGGGCATCACGATCCTGGCGAAGAACACGGCCGTTCGCCACGGCGACCTGAAGATCAACATCGTCGACACGCCGGGGCACGCGGACTTCGGCGGCGAGGTCGAGCGCGGGCTCACGATGGTGGACGGCGTCCTGCTGCTGGTCGACGCATCCGAGGGGCCGCTGCCGCAGACGCGGTTCGTGCTGCGCAAGTCGCTCGAGTCGCGGCTGCCGGTGATCCTGGTCGTGAACAAGATCGACCGGCCCGACGCGCGCACGATGGAGGTCGTCGACGACGTCTACCAGCTCTTCCTGGACCTCGACGCCGACGAACATCAGATCGAGTTCCCGATCCTGTTCGCAGACGCGCGGTCCGGGCGCTGCGGCCCCAAGCCGACCGCGCTGCCCGAGGATCTCGAACCGCTGTTCGACGCGCTCCGAACCCACATCCCCGCCCCCTCGTACGAGGAGGGCCACCCGCTGCAGGCGCTCGTGACGAACCTCGACGCGTCGCCGTACGTCGGGAGACTCGCGCTCTGCCGCGTTCGGAACGGCACGATCCGCCGCGGGCAGGAGATCGCGTGGTGTCGGGCCGACGGCGCGATCGAGCCCGCCAAGGTCGCCGAGCTCTACGTCACCGAGGCGCTCGACCGGGTCGAGGCCGAGGAGGCCGGGCCGGGCGAGATCGTCGCGGTCGCGGGCATCGACGAGATCACGATCGGCGAGACGCTCGCCGATCCCGAGGACCCCCGCCCGCTGCCGGTCACCCGCGTGGATGAGCCGTCGCTCTCGATGACGATCGGCATCAACACGTCGCCGCTCTCGGGCAAGGACGGGGACAAGCTCACCGCACGCCAGGTGAAGTCGCGCCTCGACCAGGAGGTCGTCGGCAACGTCTCGATCCGCGTGCTCGACGCCGACCGGCCCGACCGCTGGGAGGTGCAGGGTCGCGGCGAGCTCCAGCTCGCGGTCCTCGTCGAGATGATGCGGCGCGAGGGGTTCGAGCTCACGGTCGGCAAGCCGCAGGTCGTGACGCGCGAGATCGACGGCGTGCTGCACGAGCCGGTCGAGCGCGTGGCGATCGACGCGCCCGAGGAGTACCTCGGCGTGATCACGCAGCTGCTCGCGCTCCGCAAGAGCCGGATGGAGAACATGGTGAACCACGGCACCGGGTGGATCCGCATGGAGCACCTCGTCCCGGCGCGCGGGTTGATCGGCTTCCGGACCGAGTTCCTGACCGAGACCCGCGGGACCGGACAGCTCCACCACGTGTTCGAGGGCTACGAGCCGTGGCACGGCGAGCTCCGGACGCGTCCCACCGGCTCGCTCGTCGCCGACCGCAAGGGCGTGAGCACGACCTTCACGCTGCTCACGCTCCAGGAGCGCGGCTCGATGTTCGTCGGGCCGGGCGAGGACGTCTACGAGGGCATGATCGTCGGCGAGAACGCCCGCGCCGAGGACATCGACGTGAACCCGACGAAGGAGAAGAAGCTCACGAACATGCGCGAGTCCACCTCCGAGCAGTTCACCCGCCTGATCCCCAAGAGGACGCTCGTGCTCGAGCAGGCGCTCGAGTTCATCCGTGAGGACGAGTGCGTCGAGGTGACCCCGTCGAACGTTCGGCTCCGCAAGGTCCTGCTCCCGCAGCAGGAGCGCGCGAAGGCCGCCCGCCGGGCGCGACCTGCCGACACGTGAGACCTGGCACCACACGCGAGGCGGGCATCGTGTCGCGTCCCCTCACCGAGCGCTCGCTCCTGCGGGCCGTTCGGACGCTGTCGACGGGCGACTCAGGGCTCGCGGCGTCGGTCGAGCGGTTCGGCCCGCCGCCGATGTGGGCGCGCGAGCCCTCGTTCGCGACCCTGGTGCATCTGATCCTCGAGCAGCAGGTCTCGCTCGCGTCGGCGCTCGCCGCGTTCGACCGGCTGCGGATCGCGACCGGTGACGTGACGCCCGCCGCGTTCCTCACCCTCGACGACCGGACCCTGCGTGCGATCGGGTTCAGCCGTCAGAAGGCCGGGTACGCGCGCGACCTGGCGACCGCGCTCAACGACGGGTTCGACCTCGCGGCGCTGGAGCGGATGACCGACGACGAGGTGCGGCGCTCGCTGATCTCGCTCCGTGGGATCGGCCGGTGGACGGCGGACGTGTACCTCACGATGTGTCTGCTGCGGCCCGACGTGTGGCCCCACGGCGACCAGGCGCTCGCGACCGGTGCCGTGGAGCTCCTCGGGCTGCCGGAACGCCCGACGTTCGACGGGCTGGAGGCGCTCTCCGAGCGATGGCGCCCGCACCGCGCCGTCGCCGCTCGCATCATCTGGCACCACTATCTGGGCACGCGCGGCCGCCTCGACGGGTGAGGCTTCGGCTCAGTCGAAGCGGACGTCGTCCGGCTCGGTGTGCTTCAGCCACACGAGGATGCCGACCGCGATCGGCGCTCGGCCCGCCGAGCGCGGGTCGAGGTGGGGAAGAGCTCGAACGACCTCTATCGCTGCATCTCGTCGAGCAGTCGGCGGAGGACGGGGAGCACGAGCCGGTCCTTCTCGCGCCCCGCCGCTTCCTTCGAACGGATCACGTCGGCGAGCGAGGCAACATCGACATCGACGCCGAGGATCTCGAGGCGAACCGCGTCCCGCTCGAGATCGTCGTAGCCGGTCGTCCCCGACGGCGTGAACGTCACGTCGAGCCGTCCGTGATCGGTGACCAGGTTCCATACGCGCGAGCCGCCGAGCGACTCGGCGTTGTGATCGAAGGGCAGCCCTTCCGGCTCCCCTGAGGTCCAGACGCGTGCATGCATCGCGCGCAGCGCCTCGGAGAGGCGCCGGAGGTTCACCTCCGTTCGTTCGGGAACGACGTCGACGTCCACCGTGACGTAGGGGGAGCCGTGGATCACGGCCGCGAACCCGCCCACGAGCACGAACCGGACACCGTGCTCCCGGAGGAGCCCGAGGATGCGCTCGGGCGCGAGCTCAGGCTCGGCCATGGGTCTCCAGCGCGAGCCGGCCGGCGCGGGCGAACCGTAGGGCCGCCTGGTGCTGGCGGATGCGCGCGTCCACGGTGAGGCGGAGGTTGCCCTGCGCGACGCTCCAGTCCGCGTCGTCGGCCGGCGCGAGCGTCGTGCCGAGCTCGAGGCCGCACGCGCGGACCATCGCATGAACGCGGCGGAGGCTCGGTTCGGTTCGTCCGCGCTCGAGCCGGGCGATCGCCGACTGCGTGGTGCCCACCCGCCGGGCAAGCTCGCCCTGCGTCAGCCCCGCCCGCCGCCGTGCCTCCCGGACCATCGCTCCGCCGAACATGCAGGGAGTATAGCGATTCCGCTATGCCAACTCTCGTCGAGGCACGGGGGATAGCCCGACGCCGAATACGCCCGGTGGCAGGATTGGGCCCACGCGCGCCGCCGCCTACCGTGCAGGCATGGATACCTCGATGACCATCCCACCCCCTCCGGCCGCCTCCCCGAACCCGAGCCCCCTCGTCCGCGCGCTGCGGGCGCCGTTCGAGCTCCGGACGTGGAAGGAGACGATCCACCTCCTGCTCAACCTCCCGATCGGGATCGCCACGTTCACGATCGTGGTGACGGGGTTCGCCCTCGGGTTCAGCCTGTTGATCACGCTGATCGGCATCCCGATCCTGTTCGCGCTCCTGTACGTCTCGCGCGCGATGGGGACGGTCGAGCGCATCCGCGCCGCGCTCCTGCTCGACGCCGAGGTGCCGAGGCCGTATCGGCCCGACCCCGCGCGAGACAACTGGTGGCGCGTGCACCTCGCGCGGGCGACCGACCCGGCGACGTGGATCGAGATGGCCTACCACCTCCTGCTGCTGCCGATCGGCACGATCACCTTCACGATCGTCGTCACGTTCTGGTCGCTCGGCCTCGTGCTGGTCCTGGTGCCGATCCTTGGTTGGTCGGTGCCCGACTCGCTCCAGGTCGTCGACTCCTGGATCATGATCACCCTCACCGACTCGCCGAACACGATCACGCTCGGCACCCCGGGGAGCGACTTCTCGTGGGTGATCGACGCGCCGTGGGAGTTCGCGATCATCGTGCTCATCGGACTCGGCGTCCTGTTCCTCACGCCGTGGGTCACCCGCGGGGTCGCGATGGCGAACCGCGCGATCGTCCGCGGGATGCTCGGTCGCGACCTCTCCGAGCGGGTCCGCGAGCTGTCGGCCTCCCGCTCGGCGGCGGTGGACCTCGCGGCCGAGGACCGGCGTCAGATCGAGCGCGACCTGCACGACGGCGTGCAGCAGCGGCTCGTCTCACTCGCGATGGACCTCGGGCGGGCGAAGGAGAAGCTCGACACCGATCCCGACCGCGCGAAGGTGCTCGTGGACGAGGCGCACGAGGAGGCGAAGCGCGCGATCACCGAGGTCCGCGACCTGGCCCGCGGGATCCACCCCACCGTGCTGACGGACCGAGGGCTCGACGCGGCCCTGTCGGCGCTCGCGGCTCGGTCGCCGGTGCCGATCGACGTGCAGGTCGACGTCGCCAGGCGCCCACCCGCCTCGGTCGAGGCCGCCGCCTACTTCGTGGTCAGCGAGGCGCTCGCCAACGTCGCGAAGCACGCGAAGGCGTCGAAGGCGAGCGTCACCGTGCGCCGCGCCGACGACGGCTGGCTCACGGTCCAGGTCCAGGACGACGGGGTCGGCGGCGCGATGATCGTGGAGGGCTCGGGCCTGGCGGGGCTCCGGGACCGCGTCGGCGCGCTCGACGGCGAGCTCCACCTGCTCTCGCCCGTGGGCGGGCCGACGGTGCTCCAGGTGGAGATCCCGTGCACGTCGTGATCGCCGAGGACGGCGTGCTGCTCCGCGAGGGCCTGGCCCGACTGCTCGCCGACGCGGGGCACGAGGTCACCGCGTCGGTCGGCGACGCGCTCGGTCTCGTCGAGGCCGTCGAGCAGCAACGGCCCGACGTCTGCATCGTCGACGTGCGGATGCCGCCGACGTTCTCCGACGAGGGCCTGCGCGCGGCGGTCGAGATCCGTTCGCGCTGGCCGGGCACGCCGGTGCTGGTGCTCTCGCAATACGTGGAGGAGCGGTACGCGACCGAGCTGCTGTCGAACGAGTCGAGCGGGGTCGGATACCTGCTGAAGCAGCGCGTCGCCGACGTGCGCGACTTCCTCGACGCGCTCGACCGGGTCGCCCAGGGCGGGACGGCGCTCGATCCGGAGGTCGTCGCCCAGCTGCTGGCGAGGGCGCGCCGCCACCCGCACGACGAGCTCACGCCGCGCGAGCGGGAGGTGCTCGCGCTCATGGCCGAGGGGCTCTCGAACGCCGGGATCGCGCGGAAGCTCGTGGTCACCGAGGGCGCGGTCGAGAAGCACGTGACGAGCATCTTCACGAAGCTCGGTCTCGAGCCGGCCGAGACCGACCATCGCCGCGTCCTCGCGGTCCTCAGCTACCTCGAAGACCGCGACCCGTAAGAACGACACCGAAGGGAAGGAGCAACCGATGAAGCTCTGGTCACGCACGTCCGTCGTCGGCCTCGCCGTCGCGCTCGTCGCGATCACCGCCTGTTCGCGCGATCGCTCCGGCGACGTACGAGGAGGCCCCGGCGGCTCGGACGCCGTCGATGTCGTGCTCGAGGACGACGAGTTCATGCCGAGCAGCCTGCGCCTGGAGGCGGGAGCAGAGGTGACGGTCGAGGTTCGGAACGACGGGAGCTACGGCCACAACTTCACGATCGACGCGCTCGATCTCTCCACCGGCACCGTCGACCCCGGCGAGGTGGTGACGGCGACCTTCGTGGTCCCGGACGGAACCACGGCGTATCACTGCACCTTCCACCCCGGCATGGACGGTGAGATCGTCACCGGCTGAGCGGGACGCCACGGGCTCCGACGGGACCTCGGTTACAGTGCACGGGTGGCAGGGATCCCGATCCCAGACGATGCCCGCGCGGTCCTGGAGAGCGACGCCGTCGCGCACGTGGTCACACTGAACGAGGACGGCTCACCGCAGGTCACGGCGGCATGGGTCGGGGTCGAGGACGATGAGATCGTCCTGGCGACGATCCCGGACCAACGCAAGCTGCGGAACCTGCGGCGGGATCCACGGGTCGCGATCTCCGTCCCATCGAGCACGGTGAACGAGTGGGGACTGCTCGAGTACCTGGTCGTCTACGGGAGGGCACGGATCACCGAAGGAGGCGCCCCGGAGCTGCTCCAGCGCCTCGCGCACACGTACCTCGGCCCCGAGGTCGTGTTCCCGGCCATGCCCGACCCGCCGCCCGGGTTCGTCACGAGGATCACGCCTGAGCGCTTCGGCGGCGTCGGATCGTGGACCGACGGCGGCTGAGCCGGCACGAGATCCCGACGACCCTCTATCGTCTCTCGTCTATGGAGGCACGGGACGCGATCCTCGCTCGGCGCAACGTCCGCGCGTTCGAAGACCGGCCGATCTCGACCGAGGACCTCGACCGGATCCTGGAGGCGGCGCGGCGTACACCGTCCTCGATGAACCAGCAGGCATGGGACTTCGTGGTCGTGACCGAGCGCGACCACTTGCGAGCGCTCGCCGCGGTCTGGCGCTGGGCGGCTCACGTCGCGACGTCGGCCGCGACGATCGCGCTCGTGATGCCCGCGTCCGACGACCCGGAGGAACGAGAAACGTTCCAGTACGACCTCGGTCAGGTGACGATGTCGATCATGGTGGCGGCCGCCGACCTGGGTATCGGCAGCGGCCACGCCTCCGTCGGCGATCAGATCATCGCTCGCCGGGTCCTCGGGCTCCCCGAGGATCGCGAGTGCGCGTGGCTCGTCGCCCTCGGCTACCCGGCCGATCGACCACTCTCGCCGATCGCGAAGCCGGACCGGCGTCCGATGGATGACGTCGTCCACCGCGAGGGCTGGTAGCCGGCCACCAGCAGACCCGCGGGAATCGGGACTTCGGGCCCGGTCGACCGCCTCTGCCCTCCGCCACGATCGCAGGTGACCCGTCGGCATCCCCCGGTCGGAGAGGAGGAGGCCATGTCCACCGAACCTACGGTGCCGGCATGAGGCCGAGCTGGGTCAGGAACTCGAGCTGGTCGAAGTACGCGCGATCGCCGATCATCGTCCCGTCGTCGTCCCAGGTTTCGATGTCGATCCCCGGAACGGAGACCCGCTTCTGCGTCGGCGGCAGGGTCTCGCCGTCCGGCAACGCGAGCGGCCCCGTGTGTGTCCCCCGGAAGATCCACTCGTCGATCGTCGTGTGGCCGTCCTCGTACTTGGCGACGGACTCGAGCGTCGCGTCCGGGAACGCGTCGAAGAACCCTTGGACGTACTGCTTCACCTGCTCGCGCCCCTTGAGCGCGCCGGCG
>DATFEU010000229.1:0-3624 GCA_035250725.1 Actinomycetota bacterium | reverse complement strand
CCGATAGCCCGAGCCCGACCGATAGCCCGAGCCCGACCGATAGCCCGAGCCCGACCGATAGCCCGAGCCCGACCGATAGCCCGAGCCCGACCGATAGCCCGAGCCCGACCGAACCACCGGTAACCACTGAAAGTCGGAGCGGGCTGATGCTCGTCCCGCCGGGCATCATCGTGCTGATGCTCACGGGCACCGGGTGGGCACGACGCCGAAGCGCGAGCGATACGAAGAGGTCGCACGTCAGCAGCCAGAGCCAGTAGGACCGGATGCGCGGCCGGTCCGCGCTGGGATACTCGGGTGACCGCATGAAACGCAAGCGCCTGCGATTCCGGCCGCCGGGCCTGAAGCCGACCACGAAGGTCGGCACGATCGGGCCGTACCGCGGCCGACTCGGTCTCGCGTGGGTGATCGCGCCCGTCGTCGTGGGGGCGCTCATCGTGATCGCCGGCTATCTCGCGCTCACCCGGTGACGCTCGGCGCGTACTGTTGGCCGTCCTCGGCCGGGCGGAACGAGCCTGTCGGGCTCCATGTTTCCACCGATGTCCCTCGGTTCGACGTCGAGGTCGCGCGGGAAGGCGCGACGCCAGAGGCCGTGTGGCGCACGGAGGGCGTTCGAGGAACGCTCCACGAGATCCCACCCGACGCCTCGTCTCACGGCTGCCGTTGGCCCCCGACGCTCGAGATCCCGGTCGGCGACTGGCGCTCCGGCTACTACTCGGTGACCGTCACGAGCGCCGACGAGCGCTCCGACGCGTTCCTCGTCGTCCGCCCCGATCCCGCGGACCCGGCCCCGGCGGTCCAAGTGCTCTCGACCACGACCTGGCACGCCTACAACGACTGGGGCGGGCCGTCGCTCTACACGGGCGGAACGAGGGTGTCGTTCGAGCGACCGTTCGCGAGGGGCTTCCTCGTCAAGCCCGAACCGTTCGGCCGGATGATGCAGCGTGAGCCCGATCGCGAGGCGATGGGGTTCCGGACCTGGGCGCGGCCACTCGGGATCTCGGACTGGTGCGGCGGCGCGGGCTGGTTTACTTACGAGCGCACGTTCACGCGATGGGCGGAGTCGAACGGGTTCCGGCTCGACGTGGCCGTATCGCAGGACCTCGAGGAGCATCCGGAGGTCCTCGACGGTCATCGTCTGTACCTGTCGGTCGGCCACGACGAGTATTGGTCGTGGGGCATGCGCGACGCGCTCGACGCGTTCATAACGGGCGGCGGCAACGCCGCGATCCTCGCCGGCAACACGTGCTTCTGGCAGGTTCGATTCAGCGCCGACCACCGCGGCATGACGTGTTTCAAGTACCGGGCCGACGAGGATCCGGTCCTCGGAACGCCCGACGAGCGGTTCCTGACCTCCTGCTGGTCCGATCGCCGCGTCGGCCGGGCCGAGACCTCGACGATCGGTCTCACGTTCTCGCGCGGCGGCTACTCGCACTACGGGCTCGGCGCTCCCGAGACCTCGGGCGGCTACTCGGTGCACCGGCCCGAGCACTGGGCGTTCGAGGGCACCGGGCTCGGGGCGAGGTCCGAGTTCGGGGCGACGGACGTGATCGTGGCTTACGAGTGTGACGGCTGCGCTCTCGAGCCGGGACCGGACGGGCTGCCGACGCCGACCCACGCCGACGGCGCGCCCGAGGGCCTGGAGATCCTGGCCACCGCTCCCGCGCACCTATGGGCACAGCACGAGCAGCCGACGCGCTACGCCACGGAGCAAGGCGATCTCGAGACGTGCTCGATGGCGATCTACGGCGACACGAGCCCCGAGCACCTTGCCGAGATCGGCGACGGCCACGCCGTGTTCGCGTCCTTCGAGCGGCCGGGCGGCGGAACGGTGGTGAACGCCGGGGTCACCGACTGGGCGCTCGGGCTCGAGGACCCGATCGTGGCGCGCATCACACGGAACGTGCTCGAGCGGCTCTCACGCTCCTAGGATCGCCTCATGCGCTGGGACGGATTCGAGCAGGCGTGCCCCGAGATCGCCACGATCGCGCGGCAACGGTTCGAGACCGACCAGCTGGTCATGATCGGCACGCTCCGCCGGGACGGCTCGCCGAGGATCAGCCCGAACGAGGTCGATCTCGCGGCCGGGCGCCTCTTCGTCTCGATGATGTGGCGTTCGAGGAAGGCGCTCGACCTGCTCCGCGATCCGCGCGTCGTGGTCCACAGCGTGACCTCCGACAAGGAGGGCACCCAGGGGGACGTCAAGCTCTACGGCCGCATCGTGGACGAGCAGGATCCCGGCGTCCGTGCCGTGTTCCGGGAGGCCATCCGGGCGCGCATCGACTGGTCGCCCGACGAGCCCAACTACCACTGTTTCTCGGTCGACGTCGAGGAGGCGGGCTACATCCGCTTCGGCGACGAGAAGGCGGTGCTCACCTGGGACCCCGAGCGCGGCCTCCGCCGGCTCCCGCACCCCGGATAGTCAGCCGACCCGCTTCAGGGGCGCATAGGCCACCAGCAGCCGTTTCTCGCCGGCGTCTTCGAACCTGACCGTCGCCTCCGCGTCCGAACCCGAGCCGCTGACCGTGAGGACGACGCCCTCGCCCCACTTGTCGTGCACGACGGTGTCCCCCGCCGAGATCTGCGGGATCTCGCGCCGGCCGTCCACCGCCGCCCGGATCGGCGAGACCTCTCCTCCGGCGCCGATCACGGCCTCCTCCTCGATCGCGTGCACCAGCTCGCTCGGGATCTCGCCGAGGAACCGGGACGGCGGGTTGTACGAGGTCGAGCCGAACAACATCCGGCTCCACGCGTGCGTGAGGTACAGGCGCTGCCGCGCCCGCGTCACACCCACGTACATCAGCCGGCGCTCCTCCTCGAGCTCGGCCGGCTCCCCCATCGACCGGTAGTGCGGGAACACGCCGTCCTCCAGCCCGATGATGAACACGACCGGGAACTCCAGCCCTTTCGCGTTGTGGAGCGTCATGAGGGTGACGTTGCCGGCCTCCTCGTCGTACTCGTCCTGCTCGGAGACGAGCGAGACCTGTTCGAGGAACTCGGCGAGCGTGCCGTCGGGCGAGCGCTGCTCGAACTCGGCCGCGACCCCGCCGAGCTCGCGGAGGTTCTCGATCCGGCCCTCGGCCTCGACGGTCCGCTCGGCCTCGAGCTCGAGCAGGTAGCCGGACTCGGTCGCCGCCGCCTCGACCATCCTCTGCGGAGCCGCACCGGAGTCGAACGCCTGCTGCAGGCGGTCGAGGACGCCGACGAACCCCGCCACCGCGCCCTTGGCCCGCGCGCCGAGCTCGGGGATCTCGTCCACACGCCGCGCCGCCTCGAGGAACGCGATCTCCTCGAAGACCGCGAACCCTTCGAGCGAGGCCATCGTCGCGTCGCCGATCCCGCGGCGGGGCGTGTTGATCACCCGCCGCGCGCTCACCACGTCCTGCGGGTTCAGCAGCAGCCGCAGGTACGTGAGGACGTCCTTGATCTCCTTGCGCTGGTAGAAGCGCACGCCGCCGACCACGCGGTACGGGAAGTTCGCCGCGCGGAGCGCCTCTTCGAGCACGCGCGACTGGGCGTGCACGCGATAGAAGACGGCCGCGTCGGCGAGCGAGCGGCCCTCGCCGAGGAGCTCGGTCACGACGCGCACCACCATCCGCGCTTCGTCGCGCTCGTCCGCGCATCGCA
>DATFEU010000212.1:0-4058 GCA_035250725.1 Actinomycetota bacterium | reverse complement strand
CCCGTCGAACTTCGGCTCGAACCACCACGTCGGGTCGTCGAACGCCTTCCATCCGCCCTCGGCGAGCATCGGCTGGAAGCTCGGCGGCACGTCGATCAGCGGTGCCCGTTGTCCCGAGGCGAGGAAGGCGAGCCAGTCGGTCCGCGTCTTCACGAAGTGGAACTCGAGCCCGGGGTAGCGCCGACCGTGGAGCCGGAAGCTCACCTTCGACTCGGTCCACTCGATCGGCTCGTACCAGCCGTCGTCGAAGATCCGCACCTCGCCGGCGCCGTAGTGGCCCTCCGGGATCGTCCCCGCGAACTTCCCGTACTCGAGCGGGTGGTCCTCGGTCCGGACCGCGAGCCGCTTGTCCTTCGGCTGGACCGGCAGGCCTCGCGGGACCGCCCACGAGGGGAGCGCGCCGTCGCGTTCGAGCCGGACGTCGTAATGCAGGCGCGTCGCCCGGTGCTTGTGGATCACGAAGGAGTTCCCCTCGCCCTCGGCGCCCCCGGGCGCCGGCTCGGTCGTGCCCTCCGGTCCGAACGTCCGCTTGCGGAGGTACTCGCCGAGGCTCGGGTCCTTCGACTCGGCGATCACGCGCGCCGACGAGCGTTCCACGCGCACGGCCTTCTCGGCCGGCAGCCCCACGGCCTCGAGTGCCGGGGCGAGGTCCTGTGGCGCCGTTCGGACCGGTTCGAAGAGGTCGCCGACCTTCGCGAACCGCGACCACACGTCGTCGATCCGGAAGTCCTGCGGCGTGACGCCCGCCTCCACCTCGTCCCAGGTGAGCGGGGTCGACGCGGTGGCGCCGGGTTCGGGGCGGAGCGAGTACACCGCCGAGATGTTCGCGCCGGTCCGGTTCATGTTGTGGTCGATGAAGACCTTGCCCGTGCGGTTCTCGATCTTCCAGGCCATCGTCACGCGGTCCGGGTCCGCGCGCTCGATCGTCCGTCCGAGGGTCCCCACGAAGTCGCGCACCTGATCGTAGGACCATCCCCGCTCGACCGGCACGTAGATCTGGACGCCCGTCGCGCCCGAGGTCTTCGGGTATCCGGTCAGCCCGAGGGCTCGGAGGGCCGCGTTCACGTGGAGCGAGACCGCAAGGACGTCCTCGAAGCTCGCGCCCATCGGGTCGAGATCGAAGAACAGGTAGTCGGGCGTGCCGACGCTCTCGCACCGCGAGTGCAGCGGGTGCATCTCGATGCAGCCGAGGTTCGCGACGTACAGGAGCGACGACAGGTCGTTCACCATCAGGTAGCCGATCACGCCGCCCTTCGCGTCGTCGCTCTCGACGGGGCAGCGCTCGATCCAGTCGGGCGTGTGCGACGGCGCCGTCTTCTCGTAGAAGAACCCGCCGGCCATGCCGTCGGGCATGCGCTTCATCGTCAGGGGGCGGTCTCGGAGGTGCGGCAGGATCAGCTCGGCGACGTTGAAGTAGTAGGCGATGAGGTCGCCCTTCGTGTAGCCCTCGTCCGGCCAGAAGACCTTGTCGAGGTTCGACAGGCGAAGATCGCGGCCGTCGGCCTCCATCCACCAGGCGTCTCCGCGCTTCTCGACCGGGAGCGCCTCGGGGAACTCGACCGCGAACGCACGGCCGCCGGAGGTCTTCTTCCTTCGAGGGGGCACCCTGCCAGCGTAGCCGTCAGGACGGGTTCAACGATGGGTCGTGTCGGAGACGATCGGGATCGACACCTTCTCGGGGAAGAACTGCGCGACGTCGAAGCCGAAGCCCTCCAGGATGCCCGAAGCCTGCACCTCGACGCCGGTCGACTCCATCGCTGGCGCCTCGGGCGATCGAAATGAGCATCGGTCGGGCGATCCGCAATGGAGGGTTCGTATACCCTTTGCGCCGGAGGTCAACCCCCGCCGGGATCTGTCCGCGCCGGCGATTAGAATCGATGCTCCGACGAGTCATCCCCTCGAGTCGACAAGGAGCGTGCCTATGCCACCCAGGGCGATGTGGAAGGGAGCCATCTCGTTCGGCCTCGTCACGATCCCGGTCTCGGTGTATCCGGCGACCGAGGAGAAGTCCCTGAAGTTCAACCAGCTCCACGACGAGGACCACGGCAGGATCAAGTACAAGCGGGTGTGTGCGATCGACGGCGAGGAGGTCGAGTTCGAGCACATCGTGAAGGGGTACGAGGTCGAGAAGGACCGCTACGTCGTGCTCACGGACGAGGATCTCGATGCGGTGCCGGTCGAATCCAGCCGGGCGATCGACATCCAACAGTTCGTCGACCTCGAGGAGATCGATCCGATCCTGTTCAAGAAGTCCTACTACCTCGTTCCCGAGGAGACGGGCGCCAAGGCGTACGCGCTCCTTCGCCAGGCGCTGACGGAAGAGAACAAGGTGGGGATCGCGAAGGTGAGCTTCCGAGACAAGGAGCACCTGTCCGCGCTCCGGTTCAAGGAGGACGTCTTCGTCCTCGAGACGATGTACTGGCCCGACGAGGTTCGCGCGGCGGAGTTCGACACGGTGCCGGCCGACGAGAAGGTCCGCGACAACGAGGTCGAGATGGCCCGATCGCTGATCGACAACCTCACGGAGCCCTGGAACCCGGAGGGGTTCACGGACGCCTACCGCGAGGCCCTCCTCGGGATCGTCGAGAAGAAGGTCGCCGGCGAGCCGATCGAGGCTCCGGCCGCCGAGGCCCCGGCGCGGGTCGTCGACCTGATGGAAGCGCTCAAGGCCTCCGTCGCGGCCGCGAAGTCGAAGACGCCATCGGCCGCCGGCGGCACGAAGAAGAAGTCCACCGCCAAGAAGCCGGCCGCCAAGCGGTCGACGGCCAAGCGCGCGACCGCCACCCGGAAGGTCGCGCCGCGCAAGAAGGCCTCCGGGGAGTGACCCACCGGGGGCGACGACTGACCTAAGCTGAGCCTCCGTCCGAGCGAAGGAGCTCCGTGAGGCTGGTCGTCGCGGTCGTGAAGCCGCACCGGCTCGACGAGGTCAAGGAAGCGCTCCGCGACATCGGCGTGAACGGCATGACGATCACGGAGGTCGAGGGCTTCGGCCGCCAGCGGGGCCACACCGAGGTGTACCGGGGGGCCGAGTACCAGGTCGACTTCGTGCCGAAGATCAGGGTCGAGGTGCTCTGCGACGACGATCAGGTGAACGGCGTCGTCGAGGCGGTGTCCACCGCCGCGCGGACGGGCAAGATCGGCGACGGCAAGATCTGGGTCACCCCGATCGAACAGCTGCGCCGGATCAGGACGGGCGAGATGGGTCCCGACGCC
This sequence comes from Actinomycetota bacterium, assembly GCA_035250725.1. Lineage (GTDB taxonomy): Bacteria > Actinomycetota > UBA4738 > UBA4738 > HRBIN12 > DASSJM01. The sequence goes on along the minus strand of DATFEU010000212.1, from coordinate 845 downwards.
CTGTAGCCGTGGGCGAACCGACACCGATCGGCGTCGGCGGACCCTCGGCGTCGGTCGCCCGCCTCCCCGAGGACCTCCGCGCGCTCGACCGCGCCTACGCGATCGGGCATCACGGCCGCTGGTCGGCCGCGCGTCGTGCCGAGATCGTCGACGGGTACCTCCGTGATCTGTTCGGCGCCTCCCGGCCTCCCGAGGGCGCGGCCCTGGTCGCGCTCGGCGGCTACGGCCGCGGCATGCTCTCGCCGGGGTCGGACGTCGACCTGCTGATCCTCCACGACGGGACGAGCGCGCCGGCCGTGGAGGGCCTCTCGGAACGCCTCCTCTACCCGCTCTGGGACGTCGGCCTGCGTGTCGGCCACGCCGTCCGAACGCCCGACGAGTGCGTGGACGCCTCGGCCCGGCTGGACGTCGCGACCGCCATGCTCGACGGCCGGCTCCTCGCCGGCGATGGGTCGGTGTGGGTTGAGGCCCGCGCCCGCGTCCTGGAGCCCGTCCGCACCGATCCGCGCGGATTCGCCGACCGCCTCGTCGACGACCGCGGGGCCCGTCGGGAGCGCTACGGATCGGTGTCGTCGCTGCTCGAGCCGGACGTGAAGGAGGGCACGGGTGGGCTCAGGGACGTCCAGAACCTCCGGTGTCTCGAGGTCGCGATCGGCTCAACGCTCGAGGAGGCGTGGACCCTTCGCGGCGCCGAACGGCACGCCGTCGACGATGCGGAGGAGGTGCTCGTCCGCGTCCGGAGTGCGCTCCACCTGGAGGGAGGACGCGGTTCGAACCGGCTCGTCCTCGAGCAGCAGGCGCCGATCGCAGCCGGCATGGGGTTCGTCGACGAGCGGGGTCTGCCC
>DATFEU010000154.1:0-7068 GCA_035250725.1 Actinomycetota bacterium | reverse complement strand
GCGGCGAACGCCGCCCGATCTCCCGAGAGGAAGCGACGAACGAGGTCCTCGTCGCGTGGCGCGTCAGGCACCGGCGACGACCACCTCCGCCTCGCCGATCTCCGCTCGGTTGCCGTCGCTCGTCGGGACGACGGAGGTGATCCACAAGAGGACGTACCGCCCCGTTGCGCCGAGTCGAACGCGCGTGCGCGCCGAGGCGGTCACGGGCGGACCGATCGCGTCGACGAGCCCGTCGGGGTCGTCCCCGACGGCGACATGGAACTCGAAGCCCGGATGCGGCGTCGACAGCCGGAGCCCGAGCACGTTGCGCGTTCGGCCGAGGTCGAGCACCACGCCGACGCCCGGCTTGCCGAGCACGCCGTCGAAGTAGTTCTCGGACCGCCAGGCCGTCTCGGGGTTGCCGTCGCTCGCGAGGATCGCGTTCGCGGAGAGCTCGTCGCCGTCGCCGAACGGATCGATCACCGAGACGGACGCTGCGTTGACGATCTCGGGTGGGACCGTCGACGTCTCGGCGCCGCCGGTGGGTTCGGGAGGCGCGTCCCGCCCGACGACGTCGAACTCCCGCAGGAGGACGCCGATCGCGATCGCGGCGGCGACGGCGCCCGCGATCACCAGGGGGATGCCGAGCCAACCGAACAGGCCGGCCCGCCGCCTCGTCTCCGGGACCGACACGACATCGGGGTCGTCGGCTGCGGGACCGAGCGCCGTCGCGAACGCCCGCGCGTCCGGGTACCGGCGGGAGGGTTCGGGCTCGAGCGCGCGGGCGACCGCCCGGTCGAGCTCGCGGGGCACGTCGGACCGGATCGCCCGGGGCGACGTGCGGCCGCCGGGACCTTCGCCGGTCAGCCATTCGAACAGGATCGCGCCCGCGGCGAACAGATCCGAGCGGACGTCGGGCCGCTCGCCCCGCGACTGCTCGGGGGCGAGCCGCTCCTGCCCGAGGAGGTCGGCCGAGTCCGCGGGGCGCGCCGCGGCGATCGCCGCTCCGATCCCGAGATCGGTGAGCCGAACCGAACCGTCGTCGCCGACGATGACGTCGTCGGCATCGAGCGCGAGGTGCTCGATGCCGTGGTCGTGGATCTCGGCGAGCGTCTCGAGCGCGCCACGCATGCCGCGTCGCGCCGCGTCGGGCGGCGCGGGGCCACCCGACCGGATGCGCTCGCGGACGCCGGTGCCGGCGGCGTACTCGCGGACGAGGAACGTGACCCCTCCCTCCTGCCCGGAGTCGAGCAGTCGGGCGCATCCGGGGATCGAGAGCGCGGCGATGCGTTGCGATGCCTCGGTCAGCGCTGCCTCGAACGCGGGGTCGTCCGCGAGCTCGGGATGGACGAGCCGGACGATGACGGTCCGGCCGAGCAACGTGTCGTGCGCCCGCCAGACCATCCCCGTGGGGCTCCGGCCGAGCCGCTCCTCGAGCGCGTACCGACCGGCGATCACGGTGACCGGCTGCGTGTTCGACGTCACGGCTCGCAGTCTATTCCCGGCACACCGCGTTCCCGGCGTGTGTTCGATCGGTCAGGGGGGTGCGCTCGTGCGCGTGACGGTCACCTTCGCGAAGTCGTCGAGGAACGGGACGCGGCCGACCACGAACGTGTCCGCCCGCGTCGAGACCTCGACGGTCACCTCGCCGCGCCGGACGTCGATGCGCTCGAGCCGAGCGCGGTCGTCCGAGTCGGCGATCGTCCCGAGGGCCGCGAGCTTGGCCGCGCGCTCATCTCGGGTCTCCGCGAAGTCGACGGCCGCGGCGGTGGCAGCCTCGCCGGCGAGATCGCCCGTGCGCACGCGCAGCATCAGGATCGAGCCCGCGTCGACCACCGCGATGCCGAGCAGCACGACGAGGAGCAGCCAGCCGAGGAGCAGCTTGCCGACCAGCCCGTGCTCGTCCCGGAACGTCGGGGGGCCGGGACGTCTCATCCTCGCCACCTCGCCGTCACCTGGCGGCGGACCATCGTCACCTCTTCGATCCGGAGGGCCGCCGCCGACGCGACGAAGACGACCAGCCCGACCGTCACCGCCGTGAGTACCTGGACCGCCTGGGTGCCGATCGTCGCCGTCCCGAGCCACCGCTCGATGCCTCGAGCGACGAGCCAAGCCGCCGCCGCCGTGGCGACACCGGCGACGACCACCCGCCCGAGGGAGCGCACGATCCTGCGGCCGTCGAGACCGCCGATGCGCGCTCTGACCACGAGGAGCAGGACGATCGAGGCGAACACGTAGGACGTGGCGTGGCCGAGCGCCAGTCCCGGCACGCCGAGATCCAGCACGAAGAAGAAGACGAGGTTCACAAGGACGTTCAGCGCCACGGCCGCGAGATTCACGAGCGCCGGCGTCCGCGTGTCCTGCATCGAGTACGACGCGCGCAGCAGCAACTGGAACGCGGAGAAAGCGAACAGCCCGATCGCGAAGAACACGAGGACCTCCGCCACGAGGTCGCCGCTCTCGGGCGTGTCGGCGGCGCCGTGCTCGAGGAGCAGCCGCACGATGTCGCGCGCGAGCACGAGGTACCCGAGCGTGGCGGGTATCAGGATCACCGCGGTCGCCCGGATCCCCTGGGAGAGCAGGTCCCGGAAACCGGCGAGGTCGCGGGCGGTCCAACGCGAGGACATCGCCGGGAGCAACGCCGTGAAGATCGAGACCGCGAAGATCGCGTGCGGCAGCTGGAACAGGATGAACGCCGCCGCGTACGCGGTGTACCCACCCTGCTGTTCGCCGGCGAGGATCATCACGACCAGGTATCCCAGCTGGTTCGCCCCGACGTAGACGATCACCCACGTCGCGAGCCGCAGCATCGTTCGGATCGCGGGGTCGCCGCGGACCGCCAGCCACCGGAACCGGAACCCGGTCCCGCGGACGAACGGCCACAGCACCACGGTCATCGCGACCACGCCGAGCGTGGTCCCGATCGCGAGGACGAGCCGCTGCGCGTCGGTCGCGACCTCGTGCGAGCCCGACTCGGGCCGCATCGCATAGAACAGCAGGAACGTGGCGATCACGACGAGGTTGTTCAGGATCGGCGCGAACATCGGCGGCGCGAAGCGCCGATGCGCGTTCAACAGGCCCGTCGCGACCGCGCCGAGCCCGTAGAACACGATCTGCGGCATGAACCATCGGAGGTAGAACGTCGCGAGGTCGCGCACCGCCGGCTGTTGGCTCTCGGGGACGCCGGTCGTGTACAGATCGACGATCCACGGCGCGAGGAGGATGCCGGCGACGGCGATGCCCGATAGGACGACGAACGCGAGCGTGAACAGGCGACGGACGACGTCCCAGGCGACGTCGCGGCCCCGGGTCTGCATCCACTCGACGACGACGGGGACGACGACGGACGTCAGGATCCCGCCGAGAGCGAGCTCGTAGAGGATGTTCGGCGTGACGTTCGCGATGTTGTAGGCGTCGGCCAGCCGCGACTCGGTGATCCCGAGCGCGAAGGCCATCGCCGAGAGCCGCAGGAACCCCGTGAGCCGAGACAGCGCCGTCCCGGTCGACATGACGACGGTGTTCCGGACGAACGAACGCGTCGAGTCCTCGGGTGGCGGCGGTTCGGACGAGCCGGGGCTCACGAGGTCCGACGTGGCAGGAACCTCCTCGCCCAGACGCCGACCATGAGGATCGCGGCGCCGATCGTGATCAGGAGTGCGATGCGGTTGTAGCCCGTCGAACGCACCACGATCGTCTCCTGCTCGATCACGCGCCCGCTCGGGGAGAGCAGCTGGACGTCGATGAGCGACTGCCCGGTCGAGGCCATGTCCGCCTGGAAGCTGATCGTCTCGGACTCGCCGGGCGCGAGCTCGAGGTCCTCGGACGGCTGCTCGCGGAGTGACTCGGACTTCAGGCGCACAGAGAACGAGAGCGTCTCGTCGGCGTCGTTCGAGACGGTGACCGGGATCCCCCCCCGATCCGAGGAGAGCGTGACCGAGGGCACCGTGTCGAGGATCAGGCTGTTCATGACGTCCTGCACGCTCCGATGGACGGACGCGATGAACTCGATGCCGGCGTCGGACTCGGCGAGGAACTGGCGTGCCTCGGCGAGCAGCAGCATCGTGTCGAGGCGCTCGGGCGACGCGCTGTCGACCGGCAGCATCGACGCGAGGGTCTCCACGCGCCGCCGGGCCTGCTTCAGCGAGGTGACGTAGGACGTCGAGAAGCGGCGGAACGACTGCGAGGCGAGCGGCTGCGAGGCGTCGGGCGGATAGGACTCCACGAACTCCACCGCACCCAGCGGCGCGAGCCACGGCGCCCCGGCGACGTTCGACGCGAACGGCGGGAAGAACGGACCGGGGAACGGTGCGTCTTCTCCGAGCACCACGGCGACGCCTCGATCCTCACCGGGTTGCTCCTGCCAGATCGTCGCGAGCTCGCCGAGCAAGACCTGGGCCGCGAGGACCGGATCGGAGCCGACCGTGGCGGTGAGCAGCGCGTCGGCGGCGGGCTCGGGGACGATGGCCGACAGGACCCCTTCGGCCAGGTCGGTGGTGGGCGGCCCCGCGAACCCGAGCGGCTGCACGATCGGGGTGACGGTCGCCGGCCCGACCAGCAGGGTGGTGACGCCCGCGCCCGGAAGGTTCCGCAACGTGGTGTCGTCGAGCGCCGCCCCCGGCGGGCGCAGGACCTGCGGCAGCGGGGAGGTGCTCAGGAACTCCGTCACGACGGCGCGGCCGTGCTCGAGCTGAAGGTCCGCGTCCCTGCCGAGGCCGCCCCCGTACAGCGCCGGGAGCTCGGGCGTGGAGAAGGGGAGCGCCGTGATGTGGACGTTCGGCGCCGCGGCGATCTCTTGCAGGTCGACGATCGCCTGCGCGGCGAGGGCCGCGCCGCCGACCCCTTCGGCGACCTGTCGGGTCGCGTCGCCCTCGGCCACCGTGTAGCCGTCCCGCATCCGGCCGAGCTGCGTGAGCAGCACCGGGGAGATCGCCACGTCGACCGGCGTGGCATCGGGATCGGTCGCGAGCTCGAGCAGCGAACGGATCTCGCCGTGCAGCCGCCCACCCTGCGCGAGCGCGACCTCGAGCGAGGGGTCGGTGAACGTCCCGTCCGGCGCGAACGTGATCGGGTGGTGGAGCACGAAGGTCCAGGAGAGCTCGAGCGGCACCTCGGGCTCGCGCACCAGGAAGATCACCGGCGTCCGCAGTTCCGCGACGGAGGAGGTGGCGCTGCGCAGGTCCACCTTCAGCGGGTACACGCCGGACTGTTCGGTGTCGATGCCGGAGGCCAGGGTGAGGCCGATCTCGAAGTCGCGCGATGCGCCCGGCTCGATCGTCCCGGTGCGCGGCAGCTCCTGCCCGTCGATGACGATCGAGGGATCCGCGAGGAGCGAGGCCTCGTAGGCGCTGCGCGACAGGATCCGCGAGTAGAGGGTGAGCCCGATCGCGAGGTCGCCGACCGGCTCGGTCCCGATGTTCTCGGCGCGGAACCGCAGCTCGAGCTCGGGTCCGTGGAGCGGGTCGTGGCTCGAGTTCCACGGCGTCTGCGACAACAGCGTCAGTCGGACGGATGGAAGCTCCTGCGCGATCGAGGTGGGCGCGGGCAGGGCGAGCAGGCAGACGAGCGCCAGGACGAGCGGCGAGAGCCGTCGCATGATCGGTCGAGCCATCCTACCCACCGCCCCGCGCCAGGGCGGTGACCTCGGCCAGCCCGTACGCGATCGCTACCGCGAGCAGGAACAGCCCGACCGCCGTTCGTAGGGTCCGTTCGCGAGCGCCGACCGCGATCCTGGCTCCGATGCGCGCGCCCGGCACCACGCCGAGCGTCAGCACCGCGAAGATCGCCCAGTCGATGTTGCCGAGGACGCCGTGCACGATCGTCCCGGGGATCGCGAGCGCCGGGATCACGAGCAGCGAGGTGCCGAGCGCCCGCTTGACCGGCATGCCGATCCAGGCCGTGAAGGCGGGCACCATCACGATCCCGCCGCCGATCCCGAGCAGTCCCGAGAGTCCTCCCGCCGCCGCACCGATGACACCGAACCTCCACGGGGCTGCGTCCTTCGGGCCTTCGACGATGTCCGGCTCCCTCGAAACGATCACGCGGATCGCCGACAGCGCGATGAGTCCCGCAGTGACGGCGAGCAGGACGTGCACGTTCACGAGCTCGGTGAGGTACGCGCCGAGCGTCGCCGCCGGGATCCCGGCGATCGCCGACCAGCGAGCCGCCGGGAAGTCGACCGCCCCGGCCTTCGCGTAGGTGAAGGAGCCGACGAGCGCGCTCGGCACGATGACCGGGAGGGGCGTGGCGACCGCCTGGATCGCCGTCCCACCGAGGAGCGAGTTCACCGCCGGCGTGGTCACGATGCCCCCGCCGACGCCGAACAGCCCCGACAGGATCCCCGACGCGAACCCGACCGCGACGCCGAGGACGGCTTGGAGGCCCGTCACCCGAGCCGGGCCGTCGCTCGTTCGATCACCTCACGCTCGCCACGGTACGCGGCCCGCGTGCGCGCGGCGCGCATCGGGAACCAGCGGACGTCCTCCATCTCGGAGTCGTGGTCGGCGACGTCGCCGCCGGTCGCTCGCATCAGGAAGAAGTGCACGCGCTTTCGGACGCGAACGCCCTCCCACACGTAGAAGTAGCGGATGTCGCCGAGGTCGGACTCCACCTCCGCCTCGAGGCCCGTCTCCTCCCGCACCTCGCGTACGGCGGCCTCCTCGTGGGACTCGTCCGGCTCGATCGCGCCCTTCGCGAGTCCCCAGACGAGCTCTCCACGACGGGTGCGCCTGGCCGCGAGCACCATCTCCACGCCGTCGTCGGTTCGTCGATAGACGACGCCGCCCGCGGACACCTCGCTCCGGGTCTCCATCAGGCCGCGGTGCGCGGGTGCGTCACGACCGACCGCGCGGCGCGTCGTTGCTCTAGATTCTCCGGCGTGGTCGAGCGCATCGTCGATCTCTTCCGACCGTACATGGAGGCCCCGTGGGGATACGTCGTGGTGTTCACGGCGACGCTCCTGGAGAACTCGATCGGCGCGGGCGTCATCGTGCCGGGCGAGACCCTCGTCATCATCGGCGGAGTCTACGCCGGGCTCGGGGACCTCTGGGTGCCCGGCGTCGCTGCCGTCGCGGTCATCGGGGCGGTCATCGG
>DATFEU010000153.1:0-8971 GCA_035250725.1 Actinomycetota bacterium | reverse complement strand
GCGCCGCTCGTCGCGGACCCGAGGGTCGACAAGCTCACGTTCACGGGCTCCCGCGAGGTGGGCAAGCTGATCCAGCGCGGCGGAGCCGACACGCTGAAGCACATCACGCTCGAGCTCGGCGGCAAGTCGCCGAACATCGTGTTCGCCGACGCCGACCCGGAGTCGGCGTTCGAGGGGTCGGCGAACGGCGTGTTCTGGAACCAGGGGCAGATCTGCTCGGCCGGGACCCGTGTGTACGTCGAGGCGCCGCTCTACGACGACGCCGTGAACGCGTTCGTCGATCGTGCCTCCTCGATCGTCCTGGGTGACGGCCTGGACGAGGCGACCGAGATGGGTCCGCTCGTGAGCCTCGAGCAGCTGGAACGGGTGGAGGGCTACATCGCCATCGGCGAGCGCGAGGCGACGCTCGCCGGACGGGGCCGCGGTCCCGATGACGCCCGGCTCGCGCGCGGCTACTTCGTCCCGCCGACGGTCTTCGCCGACGTCGACAACTCGGCGACGATCGCGCGGGAGGAGATCTTCGGGCCGGTCATGTCCGTGATCCCGTTCAGGGAGGTCGACGACGTGGTGGCGCTCGCGAACGACAACGAGTACGGCCTGGCCGCGGCGGTGTGGACGAACGACATCAAGCGGGCGATGCTCACGGCGCGGACGCTCCGTGCCGGGGTGGTCTGGATCAACGACACGCAGCCGGCGCCCACCGAGATGCCGTGGGGCGGCTACAAGCAGTCGGGGATCGGCCGCGAGCTCGGCAAGGACGGGGTCGAGGACTTCCTCGAGAGCAAGTCGGTCTACCTGAACCTCGGCTGAGCGGTTCGCGCTCACGCGGCGGGTCGGACGCGTGTATCCTCGCGCGGTCATGGCTGGCGGAGAGGTCGTCCTCGTCGATCTGGTGAAGCGGTTCGGCGACGTCACGGCCGTCGCCGGGATCAACCTGTCGATGCCGTCGGGCGAATTCTTCTCGCTGCTCGGACCCTCCGGGTGCGGGAAGACGACGACCCTGCGGCTGATCGCCGGCTTCGAACGCCCCGACGAGGGCCAGATCCTGCTCGACGGGGTCGACATGGCCCAGACGCCGCCGCACAAGCGCAACGTCAACACGGTGTTCCAGAACTACGCGCTGTTCCCGCACCTGTCGGTCGCCGACAACGTCGGGTTCGGCCTCCGCTACCAGGACGTGTCCAAGCAGGACGCGAAGCGGAAGGTCGCCGACGCGCTCGAGCTGGTCCGGCTCCAGGGCTTCGAGCGGCGCCGGCCGTCGCAGCTGTCGGGCGGACAGCAGCAGCGGGTCGCGCTCGCCAGGGCGCTGATCCTGAACCCGGCCGTCCTGCTGCTCGACGAGCCGCTCGGGGCGCTCGACGCGAAGCTGCGTAAGGCGCTGCAGATCGAGCTCAAGGCCCTCCAGGAGGAGATCGGGATCACCTTCATCTACGTGACCCACGACCAGGAGGAGGCGCTCACGATGAGCGACCGCCTCGCCGTGATGAGCAACGGCCGCGTGGAGCAGATCGGGTCCCCCTCCGACGTCTACGAAGAGCCGACCACCGCCTACGTGGCGGATTTCCTCGGCATCTCGAACCTGATGGACGCCGTGGCCGACGGGATGGACGCGCAGCGTCGCGCGCGGATCCGCGTCGGGGAGTTCCCGCTCGCGGCGGGCCAGGGCGACGTGGACGCGCGCGGCGCCGTCAAGATCGTGATCCGTCCCGAACGCGTCCGCCTGGAGGAGACCGGCGCGAGCGGGGAGAACCGGGTCCCGGGCATGGTCGAACGCGTCGTCTACGTCGGCTCGATCATGCAGGTGATCGTCCATCTTGCCCCCGGCCAGACGCTCCAGGCATGGGTGCAGAACCAGGGCGAAGGGATCCCCTACGGCCAGGGCCATCCGGTGTCCGTGCACCTGCCGGTCGACGCGCTCCGCGTGCTGGTCGATACGGGCGAGCCGGCCCCGGTGGACCCGGCGGACATGGAGGACGCGGCCACGGGGTGAGCGCCCGAGGCGGCTCAGAGCTCGGCAAGTCCGGCGGCGGACATCTGCTCCCCGCGCCGCCGGGTGCTCCTCCGATAGACGAACCACGCCAGCGCGGTGACCCCCAGGGTCGTGACGAGCATGATCGTCGCGGCGGCGTTCACCGCCGGGGTGGGCGAGGCGCGGGCCGCCGAGTAGATCTTCACCGAGAGCGGCTCGGGCGACGCGGGTCCGGACAGGTACCGGACGGTCACGAAGTTGTCGACGGAGTCGGCGAACACGAGCGCGGCGCTCGCGAGGATCGCGGGGCCAGGAACGGCAGCAGGATGCTGCGCAGGGACCGCCTCGGCGACGCGTCGAGGCCCATGGCAGCTTCTTCGTACCCCTTGCCGATTGACAACCTCGGGCATCACGAACGAAGGCAGCAGAGAGACGTATCCATGGGCGAGGACCCTAGAGGATCGGGGGGTGCGGCCGCCCGAACCGTGCCTTGCGCGACCGAGCCCGCTGTGGTACTGAAATTTCATCGAGTTGAACGGCGGATCAAATCGCCCGTAAGGAGGCGCACACGATGGCACCGCATCCCATGAACCGACGACAGTTCCTCCATCGCGCCGGAGGCGCGGCCATCGCGATGCCGAGCCTGTCGGCGATCCTGGCCGCCTGCTCGAAGCCGAGCACTTCCAGCGGATCGGGCTCCTCGCCGAGCACGATACCGATCGCGACGTACGCCAACCCGGTAACGCTCCCGTTCAACGGCGACCCCATTCCCGCGAGCACGCCGATCGAGTCGGGCCCGCTCATCTACTACAACTGGGCCGACTACATCTACAAGCGCGAGGTCGCGAAGTTCGAGGAGAAGTTCGGCGTCGAGGTGGAGATCACCACCTTCAACAACATGGAGGAGGGCATCGCGAAGGTCGAGAGCGGTCAGGTGAAGCCCGACGTCTTCTTCCCCATCAAGGGGTACCTGCGCCGGTTGGTCCAGAACGACCTGCTCCAACCCTTGCAGCATGAGCTGATCCCCAACATCGAGAACATGTGGCCGGTCTTCTGGCAGGACCCGGGACCGTACTACGATCAGCAGTGGCGATACAGCGTTCCCTACGTGACGTATACGTGGGGGGTCGCCTACCGTCGCGATCGCGTGAGCGACGAGGAGCTCGCTGCCCAAGGCTGGGACGCCCTGTGGAACCACGACTATGCGGGTGAGATCAGCCTGTACGACTCGTACGGGGACACGATCGCCGTCGCCATCCTCCGGAACGGCAGCCTCGACGTGAACACGGACGATCCCGACCTGATCACGGCCGCCAAGGATGCGATCCTCCAAACGATCGAAGAGAACGGGGCGAAGCTCACGATCAACGGCGTGTACGCCAAGCTGCCGGCCGGCGACTACACCGTGGCCGAGGCCTGGTCGGGCGACATCGTCGGGGCCCAGTGGTATCTGCCAAAGGGCGTGGATTGGGACGTGCTCGGGTACTGGCGTCCGGAGCCCGGAACGAGCATGACCGACAACGACCTGATCGCGATCCCGATGGGGGCCAAGAATCCTCGCCTGGCCCACGAGTTCATCAACTTCTTCCTCGACGAACGAGTCAGCTACGACAACTTCCGGTACTGGAACGGCTACCAGCCACCTCTGACTTCGCTCGAACCGGACAAGCTGATCGCCGACGAGGTCGTGCCGCCGACCCTCCCGATGGCGGTCGTGAGTCAGGACATGTTCAGGGAGGACCTGACGCCGTACGAGCTGCGGCCGGAGGACGATCAGCTGTGGCAGGCCGCTTGGACCGAGATCAAGGCGGGTGCCTGAGACCATCGCGCAGGCGGCCGGAACCGATGTCGTGACCTCGCGGCGCCGTCGGCGGCGCCGCGAGGGTCCGACGGAGCAACGGAGCGGCGTCTGGTACCCACGCTGGTATTGGCCGTCCTTCACGCTTCCCGGCGTTCTGATGCTTGCAGCCCTGTTCGTGCTGCCGGCCTACGTGGTCGTGTCGGTCGCGTTCGGCACCGTGGACTTCGAGAACTTCGGCCGCCCCGTCCCCTATTACGCGCCGTGGTGGTGGTCGTTCGACACCTTCAACCAGACGCTCAGCCAGTTCTGGGGACCCGACGCCATCTACCAGGATGCGCTGATCCGCACGTTCGTCTACGTCTTCGCCGCGTCGGCGATCTGCCTCGTGCTCGGATACACCGTGGCGTACTTCACCGCCCGGAAGGCGACCACCCACAAGGGTCTGGTCCTCATCCTGCTGATCTCGCCCCTGTGGATCAGCTACCTGATGCGCATCTACGCCTGGCAGGGCCTACTCGACCGGGGTGGGCCGTTCAACATCCTGCTCGGCCCGTTCGGCTTCCGGGACACCGACTTCCTCTCCGGCTTGCCGATCACCGTGATCCTCGGACTCGTGTACGGCTACATCCCATTCATGATCCTGCCGATCTACGCCTCGCTCGATCGCATCCCAGAGAGCCTGCTCGAGGCGGGCCGCGACCTCGGCGCAAGCGGTCGTCAGACGTTCTGGCGCGTCACGCTGCCGATGTCCAGAGCCGCGATCCTCACCGGCATCGTCATCGTCACCTTGCCGATGTTCGGCGACTACTACACCAACGATCTGCTGGGGACGGCGAGGACGTCGATGTTCGGGAACCTGATCGCCACGCAGAACGAGCTCACCGGCGGCAAAACGAGGATGGCGTCGCTCGTGCTGATCCTATCCGTCATCGTGCTGCTCCCGATGATGTACTACCTTCGCGAGACCAGGCGCGTCTCGGAGCGTGGCGCGTGAGCACGACGCTGGAGTTGGGTTCCGAACACGCCCGCGCCCGCGGGTACTTCAAGAACCCATGGCGGAAGCCGCGCGTCCTGCAAGGCATCACGATCGCGTACCTGCTCTGGTCCATCCTCCCGGTCGTCATCGCCGTGATCTTCTCGTTCAACGACGGCCGTTCGCGGATCGTCTGGCAAGGCTTCTCGATGCGTTGGTGGACGGCTGACCCCACAGACTCGATCCTCCACGACCCGCAGATGCAGGCGGCGCTCGCCCAGACCTACAGGCTGGCGATCCTCGTGGTGCTGATCTCGGTCCCGATCGGGACGCTGTTCGCGATCGGGATCGATCGGTGGCACGGGCGTCCGGCTCGTGGCGCGAACTTCGTCATGTTGCTGTCGTTCGTGGTCCCCGAGATCATCCTCGGTACGTCCATGTTCATCCTGTTGACGACGCTGTTGACGTTCGTGGACCTAGGGACGCAGGCACAGACCCTCGGGCTGGCGGTGTTCCAAGTCAGTTACCCGGCCGTGATCGTCCGTGCCCGGCTGCTGACGATCGGGCCCGAATACGAGGAGGCCGCGATGGACCTAGGCGCGATGCCGAACCAGGCGATCCGCCGGGTCCTGCTTCCACTCATCGCTCCCGCGATCCTGGCGAGCGTCGCGCTCGTGTTTGCGGACGTCGTGGACGACTTCGTGACCGTGAACGCGCTCTCGGGAGCTGCCAGCAGCGAGACGGTGGCACAGAAGATCTACTCGGCCTCGAGGGCCTCCCCCACGCCTGAGGTCAACGCTGCCGCTACCGTCATGCTGGTCACGACCCTGCTGATCGTCTCCATCGGCTTTCTCCTGTACCGACGATTCACGCGCGGCCAGGCCGGCGGCGGCGTCGCCGACCTGGCACAGCTCTGACGTCTGGCGATAGCCTGACGTGGTGAAGCCTCGCCGCTCGGGCGCCATCATCGCGATCTGGCTGGCGACGCTCATCGCCGGAACGGCGTGTGCCCGTGAACCCGACGCGTACGGGCCGCTCCGGCAGAGGACAACCCAGCCGATCCCGGGGACCCTCAGTTTCGTGCTCGAGCCTGTTGGCGACTTCCGCCCATCGTTCGATCCCGATGCCGCGTACGCGAACCTGGTCGAGCGCGCGCCGGGCGGGGTGACGATCACGCTCGCCATCGTCCACGACACGGACTTCGGGACAACGTGGGGCCCGGCGTGGGTGCTGTTCGCGCGCGACGTCTGCTTCGCCGCCTCGAAGGGCGACATCGTCTCGCCGGCACGATCGGGCAACGACCCGTGCGGCGACGCGAACCTGTGGGTGCAGGCGATCGACGCAAGAGACGGACGCTCGCTCGGCTCGTTCACCGCGTACGACGGCACCACGAGCTGGATGCCGGACCGCGAGGGCGACCCCGCTCAGGTCAGTGGCACCACTCGGTTCCACTGATCGAGCCACCGCGCCTGCTCGGCGGGCCCGAACCCGACGAGCATCTGGCCTCCCGCGAACGCTTCCTCCGAGAGGATCGCGTTCCGAAGGTTCGGCGGCACCGCCCCGTGCCAACGGAAGGAGGGGTCGGCGAACGCGTCCTCGGTCGCGCCGCGGAGCGGGGGCTGGTACCCGTTCCACGCGAAATTGTCCATCGCCGTGTCGAAGTCCAGGAGGTGGTCGACGAACGCATGCGCAAGGACGGGGTTCCGTCCTCTCGCGCAGACCGCCGTCAGGTCGCAGCCCACGACGAGGCCGAGGCCCGACGGCACACGGTAGCGGAGCTCTCGGGCGACGCGGGCCCCCGCCCCAGGCTCGTACCGATCGGCGTAGCGAGGCGCCGTCAGGACGTCTCCCGACCACGCCTGGTGCGCGACGAACTCGCCCTGGGGAAGCCCTTCCTCGGCGCCGTCGATCGTGAAGCGGAGATCCGCGACGCGCACGGCCTCCTCGAGCGCGTCCGCGGCCCGCGCGAGGTCCGCGTCGGTCGTTGCCCTGAGGTCCACGACTCCGTCGCGGATGAGCGCCAATGAGAGCGCCTCCAGGTACGCGTCGTAGACCCCCAGCCGCCCGCGGTATCGGTCGTTCCACAGGATCGCGAACGGATCTCGAGCATCGGGAGCATCGGTCGACGCGACGAGATCGTCACGCCAGCCCACCCCGCTCGAATAGACCGTGTACGGGACGGAATACGCGAGGCCCGGGTCGTAGAAGGGCCGGTCGGCTCCCCGGAACCACGACCACAGGTTCACCACGTTCGGCAGATAGTCGTGGTTCAGCGGTCGCAGGAGCTTCGCGCCGATCAGATCGGGCAAGACGTCGATCGTAGCGAAGAAGACGTCGAAATCGGCCCCGGGCTGCTGCAGGCGCGCGATCGCCTCGTCCATCCGTTCGAAGCTCTCGACTTCGATATCGACGTTCGCGTCGGCGAAACGACGAGTGAAGGCGTGGAGGATCTTCGGCGCCAGGTAGTCCTTCCACTCGTAGACGCGGAGCGTTGCGTCTCGCTCGACCGGCAATCCGCTCTCAAGCGCCGGAACCGGCGTGGCGATCGCGGCATGGGGCGCGGTGCGCGTGCACGCGGCGAGGAGCGAACCGAGCGGGGGGATGGATACCGCACTGACCGCCGCGGCGCGCAGGATCGTCCTGCGGGGGATCCCCGAACGTCCTTCACGTGGCCGCATCCGCCTCCCCTCCCGGGGCCGACGTCTCCGCCCGAGCATACGCTTGATGCGCCGTTCAAAGGCGTGGGTAGGGGGCGCTCACCCACGCACGCCCAACCATCGTGGGTCTGTGCCCAAGGGGGTATGGTCGGGGCCGGGTTCGCAGGCCTGGCAGCGGCGCTGCAGCTCCGGGACGCCGGGCTGGACGTCACGGTGCTCGAGGCCGGACCGCGTGGGCGGTCGGGTGCACTCGGTCGAGCTCGACAACGGTGAGATCGCCGAGCTGGGCGCCGAGTGGATCTTCGCCGGGGACGAGGCCCCCGGCCACGATCGACCGGCTGGGGCTGGTCGCGTGCGAGGCGCGCGTGAACTACTTGCGCCGGGAGCCGCGCGGTACCAACGCGGTCTCGATGGCCGAGCTCGACGCGTTCCTGGAGACTGCGGACGCGCACCTGGCCACGCTGGACAGGTCCTCGATCGCCTGGGCCGCGCCTGAACCGCCTCGGCTGAAGCGCCGTTCAGGCGCCCGTGTATCATGCCGCACCCTCGACCCGGACCGGAGTCTGACGCGGCGATGAGCACCGACGTGCACGAGGACGGCCCCGTGCTGACGTCCGAGGACCTCGGCCCGGTCCGCCGGCTGACGCTCAACCGACCCGCGTCGCTGAACGCGCTCAGCAGCGAGCTCATGGAGGCGCTCGACGACGCGTTCGCGGCCGCGGCGGAGGACGACGGCGTCCGGGTCGCGATCCTGCGAGGCGCCGGCCGCGCCTTCTGCGCGGGCTACGACCTCAAGCAGGACGCGGAGGAGGGCACCAAGGACGCGGCTGAGTGGCACCACGAGCTGGACCGCGACACGCGACGGCTCCTGCACATCCTCGAGTTGCCGAAGCCCGTCCTCGCCTCGGTCCACTCGTACTGCCTGGCCGGCGGGATGGACCTCATGCTCGCGTGCGACCTGGCCGTCGCGGCCGAGGACGCGGTCTTCGGATACGTCGACATCCGGTTCGGCTCCGGCATCGTGTCGATGTTCCTGCCCTGGATCGTCGGCGTTCGCGCGGCCAAGGAGCTGGTGTTCACGGGCGAGGACCGGGTCTCGGCGGCCGAGGCGCACCGGATCGGGCTGGTGAACCGCGTCGTCCCGCGCGACGAGTTGGACGACGCGACGCTCGCGCTCGCCGAGGAGATCGCCAAGAACGAGCCGTTCGTGGTCCGCACGATGAAGGCCTCGATCAACCGTGTGTGGCAGCTCTCCGGTCTCCGCGCCGCGCTCGACGCGAATACCGAGCTCGACGTGATGATCGAGACAGCCAACCTGCCCGCCCGGGACCAATTCCGACGCATCACGCAGGAGGAGGGTCTGAAGGCCGCGATCGCCTGGCGCGACGCGCGCTACCCCGGCGGCGAGTGATCCATCGCCTGGGAGACTCCCGGGCGGCGAGACAACGAGGAGATGGCGACGACGACACGGATCCGGGCGGGAGGGCACATGAGCGATCGGCGGTCCACGCCTCGCGACGATGGATTCTCGATGCCGGCCGAGTGGGAGCCCCATGAGGCGTGCCTGATGG
>DATFEU010000109.1:0-10652 GCA_035250725.1 Actinomycetota bacterium | reverse complement strand
GGCACGCGAGCGCTGTACCTCAACGCCCCGGGCATCCGGATCCACGGCACGTACAGCGCCGATTCGATCGGTACCTACGCATCGCACGGATGCGTCCGGATGTTCCTCGAGGACTCCGAGGAGCTGTACGAGCTCGTTCCGGTAGGCACCCGGGTCATCGTCAAGCCGTAGCGCGCTGATCGGGCGTCGGCCGACGTTTGCCCACGCGCATCCCCCGGACGGGCGCGAGCGAGCGACGGGCGACCGATGGGTCGACGGCCCGCCCGGGTCCCGAGATCTGAGAGCGACGGGCTATGTGCTGGAGACGTGGTCGGAGCCGAGGATGAGGGCATGGACGGCAAGCTCGAAGGCACCTGCCCCGTCTGCCAGCAGGGCGACCTGATCACGATCGCGATGAACGTGAGCGGGAACGACCTGGCGTTCACGACGTGCCACCTCTGCGAGGCGAAGTGGTGGTACCGCGACGGCGAGAGCGTTCCTCTCCGGTCCGTGATCGGGCACGTCCTCCAGCAGCCCAACTGACCCGAGAGCCCGTTCAGTACGATGCGGTGAGCGTGTCGCCGCAGCGAAACCTGAGTCGCATCTTCAAGGCCTACGACGTCCGGGGCGTCGTCCCCGACGAGCTCGACGAGGACGCGGCGCGCGCGATCGGCGGGGCGTTCGCCGAGTGGAGCGGGGTCCCGACCGTCGCGGTGGGACACGACTGTCGCCTGTCGTCGCCGTCGCTCGCCTCCGCGATCCGCGAGGGCATCGCGTCGCGCGGCACCGACGTCGTGGACATCGGTCCGGCCTCGACCGACCTGCTGTACTTCGCGTCGGGCAACCTCGACGTCGCCGGCGTGATGCTCACGGCGAGCCACAACCCGCCCGAGTACAACGGGATGAAGTTCTGCCTGCCGGGCGCTCGCCCGGTCGGCGAGGACACCGGGCTGCACGAGATCCGTGCGCTCGCCGAACGTCCCGAGGTCCCGTCGTCACCGGCTCCGGGCCGCATCCGGGAGGAGCGGCTCCTCGACGCGTACGCGGATCACGTGCTCTCGTTCATCGACGCCGCGTCGATCCGCCCGCTCACGGTGATCGCCGACACCGCGAACGGCATGGGCGGGCTGATCCTGCCGACCGTGTTCGAACGCCTGCCGGTGACGCTCGTGCATCTGTTCCCGGAGCTCGACGGGACCTTCCCGAACCATCCCGCCGATCCGATCGATCCCGAGAACCAGCGCGATCTCAAGCGCGAGGTGCTCGCGGAGCGAGGGGACGTCGGCCTCGCGTTCGACGGCGACGCCGACCGCGTGTTCCTCGTGGACGAGCTGGCCGAGGGCGTGAGCGGTTCGGAGGTGACGGCCCTCGTCGCACGCGCGATGCTGGAGCGCGAACCCGGGGCCACGATCGTCTACAACCTGATCTGTTCGTGGGCGGTGCCCGAGGTGATCCGCGAGCACGGCGGCAACCCCGTCCGGACGCGCGTCGGCCACTCCTTCATCAAGCAGGTGATGGCCGAGAGCGGTGCCGTCTTCGGCGGGGAGCACTCGGGCCACTATTACTTCCGCGAGAACTACCGCGCCGACTCCGGGCTGATCGCGGCCGTCGTGGTGCTCGAGCAGCTGTCGATCGGGGACGCGCCGCTGTCCGAGGTGCTCGCACCGTTCCGCCGGTACCCGTCCTCGGGCGAGATCAACTCGAGGGTCGAGGACCAGGCGGGGAAGATCGTTGAGGTGGCGGCGGCGTACCGAGACGGACGCGAGGACCGCACCGACGGGCTGACGGTAGAGTTCGACGACTGGTGGTTCAACCTGCGGCCAAGCAACACGGAGCCGCTCCTGCGCCTGAACGTGGAGGCCAGGGACGAGGAGCTCCTCAAGGCGAAGACCGCCGAGGTCCTTGGTCTGATCCGCAACGAAGGAGGGGGAACGTGACGCTCGATCCCGAGTTGCTCGAGATCCTGGTCTGTCCGAACGACCGGGGCGAGCTGGAGTACGTGCAGGAGCCCGAATCGCTCGTCTGTCGGACCTGCGGGTACCGATATCCCGTCCGCGACGACATCCCGGTGATGCTCATCGACGAGGCCGAGAAACCTCCGACCGGCCGGGCGAGCAAGAAGAAGCGGTGATCGACCTCGACGACGAAGAGGCGATGACCCGCGCCGACCCCGGGGGGATGCTCGACGCCGTGACCGCCCTCCCGGACCACTGCCGGGGCGGCTACCGGGCGGGACGAAACGCGCTCGACCTGCCGGACGCCGAGGGCGTGACGTCGATCCTCGTTGTGGGGATGGGCGGCTCGGCGGTCGCCGGCGACGTGCTCGCGGCCCTCGCCTCACCGCGGGTTCGGATCCCGGTGCAGGTCGTTCGCGGCGGAGAGCTCCCGGAGCATTGCGGCATCCATACCCTGGTCATCGCGTCGTCGTACTCGGGGACGACGGCGGAGACGCTGGCCGCGTTCGAGGAGGCGGTCCGACGCGGGTGCCGGCTCCTGGCGATCACTTCCGGTGGCGAGCTCGCGCGTCGCGCCGAGGAGCTCGAGCTCGGCCGCATCACGGTCCCGACGGGGTACGTGCCGCGGGCGGCGTTCGGGTTCCTCACCCTCGGCGTCCTCGGCGCGCTCGAGGCCATGGGGGTGGTCCCCGCCGTCCCGGATGACCTCGACGAGGCGGTCACCCTGATGCGGGAGGTCCTCGAGGAGAGCGGACCGGTCGCGCCGACCGCACGGAATCCCGCGAAGGACCTCGCGCGGGCGATCGGCGACCGGGTCCCGGTCGTCTGGGGGGCCGAGGGGATCGGCTCGGTGGCCGCGACGCGGTGGAAGACGCAGTTCAACGAGAACGCGAAGGTCCCGGCGTTCGCGTCCGCGATCCCGGAGCTCGACCACAACGAGGTCGTCGGATGGTCCGCGGGCCGGGGCGAGGGGTTCGCGCTGATCGCGCTCCGACACGACGGCGAGCCAGCCGACGTCGCCGCTCGGTTCCCGCCCTCGATCGAGATCGCGCGCGGATCGGGCGCGACCGTACGGGAGGTCGGCGCGCGAGGGCGTTCGGCGCTCGCCCGCCTGCTGACGCTCACGCTCCAGGGCGACCTGTCGGCGACCTACCTCGGGATCGCGCGCGGGGAGGACCCCTCGCCGATCGACGCGATCGCCGGCCTCAAGCGCGCGCTGGCGGGATCATGACGCGGGCGACACAACGTCCGTCTCCCGGGGACGGGATCCCCGAGCAGATCGCGGACGCGATCCGCGAACGAACGCTCGCGGAGCCCGTGGCCGGCGTGGTCCTCGGCTCCGGACTGTCCGACGCCGTCCTCGAGGTGCGGTCGGCCGCGTCGGACGAGGGCGTCGAGATCGCGTACGCGGATCTCCCCGGCTTCCCGCCGCCGACCGTGGCCGGACACGCCGGCCGATTGTGGATCGGCGAGGTCGCTGGCCGGGCGCTCGCGGTCTTCCAGGGCCGGGTGCACTACTACGAGGGGCACGGCATGCCCATGGCCTCGCTCACCTCGCGCGTGTCCGCGGAGCTCGGGGCCCGCACGATGATCCTGTCCGCCGCGACGGGTGGGTTGGACGCGTCGATCCAGGCGGGGTCGCTCGTGGTCCTGCGCGATCACCTGAACCTCATGGGGATGAACCCGCTGCTGGGATGGCGGATGCCCGACGGGTCGCCGGCGTTCGTCGACGTCTCGGCCGTGTACGATCCGGAGCTCGCCGAGGCTGCATTCGGCTCCGCGCGGACGGATCTCGGCGACCGGGGGGAGACCCACGTCCGCGAGGGCGTGTACGCGGCGCTCTCCGGCCCCTCGTACGAGACCCCGGCCGAGACGCGGATGCTGACCGGCCTCGGGGCGACGGTCGTGGGGATGTCGACCGTTCCGGAAGCCGTCGCCGCACGGGCGCTCGGGATGCGCGTGCTCGGGCTCGCGTTCGTGACGAACCCGGCGGGGGTCGAGGTCTCCCATGAGGAGGTGCTCTCCGCGTCGAAGGAGGCCGCCGGGACGATCGGACGCGTGATCGTTGACCTGATCGATCGTCTGTGAAGGAACGAGGGGAGTTCACATGGACTGCGACGTGAAGGATCTCGGCCTGGCGCCGCTCGGGCGGGAGCGCATCGACTGGGCGGCCGCCGAGATGGGCGTGCTCGCGTTGATCCGCGACCGCTTCGAGAAGGAGCGTCCCCTCGACGGCATCAGGATCGCGGCATGCCTGCACGTAACGACGGAGACCGCGAACCTCATGGAGATGCTGAAGGCCGGCGGGGCGGAGGTGGCGCTCTGCGCGTCGAATCCGCTCTCGACGCAGGACGACGTCGCGGCCGCGCTCTGTGAGGAGACCGGGGTGTTCGTGTACGCGATCAAGGGAGAGGACCACGAGACGTACTACCGCCACATCAACTCGGTGCTGGACCACCGGCCACACCTCACGATGGATGACGGTGCGGATCTCGTGAGCCTGTTGCACAAGGAGCGGCAGGACCAGATCGAGGAAGTGATCGGCGGGACGGAGGAGACGACGACCGGTGTGATCCGGATGCGAGCGATGGCGCAGGACGGCGCGCTCCGGTACCCGGTCGTGTCCGTGAACGACGCGGACACGAAGCACCTGTTCGACAACCGATTCGGAACCGGGCAGTCGACGATCGACGCGATCATGCGGTCGACGAACCTGTTGCTCGCGGGACGGACGGTCGTCGTCGCCGGGTTCGGCATGTGCGGCCGGGGCGTCGCGTTGCGGGCGCGAGGGATGGGCGCCCAGGTGGTCGTGACCGAGGTCGACCCGCGCCCCGCGCTGGAGGCGGCGATGGAGGGGTACCGCGTGATGCCGCTCCGCGAGGCCGCGCGGATCGGTGACGTGTTCGTGACGGTCACCGGCGACACCTCCGTGATCCGGCGAGAGCACCTCGAGGTGATGAAGGACGGCGCGGTGCTCGCGAACGCCGGCCACTTCGACGTCGAGATCGATAAGGAGGCGCTCGCCGAGCTCGCCGCGGGCCGGGTCCGACGGCTCCGCGGGTTCGTCGACGAGTACACCCTGGGCGATGGGCGCCGGCTGCACCTGCTCGGGGAGGGCCGCCTGGTCAACCTCGCGGCCGCCGAGGGTCATCCGGCGGCCGTCATGGACATGTCGTTCGCGAACCAGGCCCTGTCCGTCGAGTGGATCGTGAAGTCGCGGGGAAGCCTCGAGCCGGGGGTCTACCCGGTGCCCCGGGAGATCGACCTGGAGGTCGCGCGCCTGAAGCTGCAGGCGATGCGCGTCGAGATCGACGAGCTCACGGCGGAACAGGAGGCCTATCTGCGCTCGTGGGAGCACGGGACCTGAGCGATGGACCCGTCCATCTCGGTCCGAGCACGATTCGAGCGGTTCCCGGCGACGGTCAAGGGCGCGTTCATCCTGCGCGGTGAGGACGCGGATCCGCATCAGGTCGTCGTGTCCGAGGCTCGCATCTCCGCCGTCGGGAGCGGCGGCTCGAGTCCGCTCCCGATGTCGCCGGTCACGCTGGACGTCGTGCCACACCGCGACGTCTTCGTTCCGTTCGAGTTCCCGGTCACCGAGCTCGACCCCGGCTGGTACACGCTCGTGTGCGAGTGCGAGGTGGATGGGATCCCGTCGACGTACGACGGTGGCAGCCGCTTCTCCGTCGCCTGGCCACGCGCGACGGTCCGCCGCGGGCCGGTCAAGGTCGGCGAAGGGGTGCGCCTCGGCGACGGGCGCGTGAACGTCGAGCAGGTCGACTGCGCGGGCGATTCCATCCGGATCACCCTGGCGGTCGAGCCACCGTCGGAACTCGCCGTCAAGCTTTTCGCCGGCGGGCGTCGGTTGGATGTCCTCGAGGTCGAGATCGACGTGGACACCGGGCGGGGGCGTGTCACCGCGTACCCGCTCATGAGGTCGGACGAGGTGCTCCGCATCGGCTTGAAGGGTCGCGGGCGCGGCGCCGAGGCCTCGATCGACGTCCCGCTCCCGTAGCCCCGAGCCCGACCTGTCGGTGCCTCGGACTACGGTCCTGCGGTGTTCGGCCCGCTGCTCGAAGCGTTGTTCCCCATGCGGTGCGCCGGATGCGGTCGCGGTCCGTGGCCGTTCTGCCCCGGGTGCGTGCAGACGATCGTCGTCCTTTCGCCCCCGTGGTGCCGGCGATGCGGTGCGCCTTCGCAGCGCTCGCCGTCGACGTGCCGCGATTGTCCTCCTCCTCCGCTCGCCGTCAGTCGGGCGCCGTACGGCTTCGACGGTCCCGTTCGCCGGGCGATCCACCGGCTGAAGTTCGGGGGATGGCGTCCGGTCGCGGACGCCCTCGCGACCGCGATGGTTCGGGTGTGGGACGAGGCGCCGTGGGCACCCCCCGATGTGGTGACGTGGGTGCCGCTCTCCCGGCGGCGGCTCGCGGACCGCGGCTACGACCAGGCGAAGACGCTCGCGTCGGCGGTGGCTCCGAGGCTGGAGGTGCCGAGCGTCCGGATCCTTCGCCGCGTCGCCGATGCGGGTCCGCAGGCCCGTCGGGGCGGCGCCGAACGCCGGCGGTCCATGGAAGGGGTGTTCGCCGCGACCCGCCCGGCGTCGGGGCGGATCCTGCTCGTCGACGACGTCCTGACGACCGGGGCGACCGCCGCCGCCTGTGCGGAGGCACTCAGGGTGGCCGGTGCCTCCGACGTCGCCCTCCTGACCGCGGCGCGCTCGGCCGCGAGGGTTCGGTCGCCCGGGGCTTCCGCCTATACTCGCGGAGGGCTCGCGTTCGGGTCTGTGGTTGCCCCGGGGAACGGATCCCCGGTAGTCGATGCCAGCCGCGGGCGAAGCGACCCACGTAAGCCGACCCTTGGTCGGTGAGCATGGCGCGGTTTAGATGTAAGACCTGCCTCGGCGGGGGAGACCTCGCGGGGAGAGGGTGCGAAGCGGGTCGCGAGGCCCGCGATCATCCCGGCAGGCGGGTGTGGGGACAAAGACCAGGTCAGCCGGGCGCGGGCCCCACACGATCGGTGCACGACCGGCCGGAGGGTGGATGGAGCTGGTCCTGAAGGGACGCGGAGCACGCGTCCCCCAGCGGCTGCGAACGGTCACCGAACACAAGCTGGGCCGGCTCGAGCGGCTCGAACCCAAGCTCACGCGCGTGGAGGTGGCCGTCGTCACGGAGCGGAACCCGCGACAGGGAGGGATGCATCGCATCGAGGTCGTCGCCGCCACGCCCCGCAAGACGTTCCGCGCCCACGCCGACGACCGGAGCGTCGAATCCGCGCTGGACCTCGTCGCCGAACGGCTCGAACGTCAGATCCGCGACCACCACGAACGACGCCGGGCTCGGCTGATCGCCGGGGCGAGTCGCGTAAAATCCGCGCAGGTCGCGCCGACGACGCCCGACGAGGACGACGCGAGGAGCACGGGGTGAGTGAGATGACCGAGGGTGGGGGTTCCGAACGGCTCCGCGTGCTCGTCTGCGACGACCACGCGCTGTTCCGCCGCGGCCTCCAGATGGTGCTGGAGCAGGAGCCGGACCTCGAGCTCGTCGGCGAGGCGGCCGACGGCGCGGAGGTGGTGGGCCGCGCGCAGGAGCTGATGCCCGACGTCATCCTCATGGATGTCCGCATGCCGAAGAGGTCGGGGATCGAGGCGGCGAGCGAGATCAAGGAGTCGCTCCCGCACGTCAAGATCCTCATGCTCACGATCAGCGACGAGGAGGCCGACCTCTACGAGGCGATCAAGGCCGGCGCCTCGGGCTACCTGCTGAAGGAGATCCCGATCGAGGAGGTTGCCGACGCGATCCGTTCGGTCTGGGCCGGGCAGTCGCGCATCAGCCCCTCGATGGCGAGCAAGCTCCTGACGGAGTTCGCGGCGATGACCAAGGCGACGGAGGAGAAGCCGCCGATGCCGTCGCCGAGGCTCACGGACCGGGAGATGGAGGTCCTTCGGCTGGTGGCGCAGGGGCTCAACAACCGGGACATCGCGGGGAAGCTCTTCATCTCCGAGAACACGGTCAAGAACCACATCCGCAACATCCTCGAGAAGCTGCATCTGCATTCGCGCATGGAGGCGGTCGTCTACGCCGTGCGCGAGAAGATGATCGAGATCACCTGAGGCGATCCGCCCGAGCGGTCGCCACACGAGAGCGATGAACGCTGCGACGTCGACGATCCCGCCCGGGGAGCGCGCGCTCCTCGTCCGGCGGAACACGATCCTCCTCGCCTGCTGCCAGGGGCTCGCGGCGATCACGTTCCCGGTGCTCCTGATCGTCGGCAGCGTCGCCGTCGTCGAGATGACCGGGCGCGACAGCTCGGCCGGCGTGATGAACGGCGTGTACTTCCTGTCGGCGGCGGGGGGCGCGTTCCTGTTCGGTCGCGCGATGGACCGCCTCGGGCGACGCGCGGGGCTCCTCGCGTCCTACCTGCTCCTGTCCGCGGCCGGCGGCGTCTGCGCGCTCGGCACCGCGACCGGCTCGTTCCCGATCCTGCTCGCGGGGGCCGTGGTCTTCGGCGCGGGATTCAGCGGGGCGAACCTCGCTCGGGCCGCGGTCGCCGACATGTACGAACCGGCGCAGCGAGGCCGGGCCGTCGGCATCGTGCTCGCTGTGAGCACCATCGGTGCCGTCGGGAGCCCCTTCCTCATCGCGGCGGTCCGGGCGTGGGCCGAGGGCACGTCGTTCGACCCCGAGGTCGTTCCCTGGGTCATCGTCCCCGTCGTGGGCCTCGGCGCCTTCGCCTGCGCGCTCGCGCTCCGGCCGGACCCCAGGGACCTCGCGGTCGCCGGCGTCCACACGGGCCCCGCCCCCGACGCTCGGACGCCGTCGCAGCTGCTCGCGATCCCGCTCTTCCGGACCGCCGTCATCGCGGCCTCGATCGGACAGATGGCGATGGTGGCCGTCATGGGCGTGACCCCGGTCGCCCTCCACCACCACGACACGAGCACGACCGTGATCTCGACGGTCATCAGCCTCCACATCGCCGGGATGTGGGCCCTCTCCCCGTTCATCGGGTGGGGGCTCGACCGGTTCGGCCGGAAGCCGGGGCTCCTCGCGGGCGGAGCGATCAGCATCGTGGGCTGCCTCATGGCCGCGACCGACTCGGGGGCGGGCCTCGTGGCCGCGGGCCTGTTCGCGATCGGCCTCGGCTGGTCCGCGACGTTCCTCGGCGCGACGGCGCTGATCAGCGACCTCACCGAACCCTCCGAGCGCGGCGGAGCCCTCGGCTTCAACGACCTGCTCGTGAGCATGAGCTCGGCGATCGCCGGGTTCGCGGGTGGGTTCGTGTTCGAGGGCGCCGGGTTCCGGGTGCTCGGGGTCGGCGTCGCCTCGCTCGTGCTCGTCGTGATGGTCGCGGTCCTGCGAGCCCGCGAACCGGCTCCCGTGGTCGTCAGCGACCGCTGAATCCCGGCCCTCCCCGGGCCGAGACGGAGGCGGCCGGTACCATGGAGGCCCGCGTGCTTCACGAAGGAACCCCATGGTCATCGAGAAACTCGGTCAGATCGGCGAAGGCCGGAGGCGGAAGGAGCTCGAGCGCCTCGTCGGCCTCGTGAACACGTTCGAGCCGGAGGTCGAGGACCTCTCGGAGGACGAGCTCGCCGCCAAGACGCAGGAGTTCCGCCGTCGGCTCGCCGAGGGGGAGTCGCTCGACGACCTGCTGCCGGAGGCGTTCGCGAGCGTGCGCGAGGCGGCCCGGAGGTCGATCGGGCAGCGCCACTTCGACGTGCAGGTCATGGGGGCGATCGCCCTGCACCAGGGCAAGATCGCCGAGATGAAGACGGGCGAGGGCAAGACGCTCACCTCGACGATGCCCGCCTATCTGAACGCGCTCGCGAGCGGCGGCGTGCACATCGTCACGGTGAACGACTACCTCGCCAAGCGGGACTCCGAATGGATGGGACCGATCTATCGGGCGCTCGGCGTCTCGGTCGGACTGATCCAGGCGCAGATGACGCCCGCCGAACGGCGCCCCGCGTACGGGGCGGACCTCACGTACGGCACGAACAACGAGTTCGGGTTCGACTACCTCCGGGACAACATGGCCATGCGGCCGGACGACATGGTCCAGCGCGGCCACGCGTACGCGATCGTGGACGAGGTCGACTCGATCCTGATCGACGAGGCCCGCACGCCGCTCATCATCAGCGGCATGGTGGCCGACAGCGCGAAGTGGTACCAGACGTTCGCGCGGATCGCGCCCCGCCTGAAGCGCGATGACGACTACGAGGTCGACGAAGCGAAGAAGACGGTCGCCGTCACCGAATCGGGAGTCGCCAAGGTCGAGGAGGCGCTCGGCATCGACAACCTGTACGAGCACGTGCATACGCCGCTCGTCCACCATCTGCAGAACGCGCTCCGGGCCAAGGAGCACTACCACCGCGACGTCGAGTACCTCGTGACGAACGGCGAGGTGAAGATCGTCGACGAGTTCACGGGACGGGTGCTCGAGGGCCGGCGGTACTCCGAGGGCCTGCACCAGGCGATCGAGGCGAAAGAGGGCGTCCGGATCAAGGAGGAGAACCAGACCCTCGCGACGATCACGATCCAGAACTACTTCAAGATGTACGACAAGCTCGCCGGCATGACCGGAACGGCCAAGACACAACTCACCGAGTTCCAGTCGGTCTACAACCTCGACGTCGCGGAGATCCCGACGAACCGGGAGATGATCCGAGGAGACCACCAGGACCTGATCTACAAGGTCGAGGAGGCCAAGTGGAACGCGGTG
>DATFEU010000108.1:0-17569 GCA_035250725.1 Actinomycetota bacterium | reverse complement strand
GTGTCGCGGTGCGACTCCTCGACGCCTCGAACGGCCGCCTGCAACGGGGTGTACCGGGCCTTCACGACGCGGCCGACGTCGCCCAGGTCGACCTCTTGACCCCCCTCGACGGCGACGACCAGATCCATCCCGCCGGTCCCGAGACCGAGCGTCCGGGCGGTCGTGTTCAGGACGACCGTCTCGCCGACGCGGACCGGCCCGACCAGCTCCGGGTATGCGATCGCGAGGGCACGCTCGCCCTCGACCTCGACCTCGAGCTCCGAGGCACCGCGCCGCTCCTCGAGCACCCGGAGCACCGTGCCCCGCCGCAGCCGAACCCACGACATGCCGGAAGTATGATGCGGCGCGCGATGCACCCGCTCGAACGCTTGGTCAACCTGGTCGCCCTCCTCCTCGAGTCTCCGGCCCCGCTCACGTTCGATCGGATCCGGGAGAAGCTGGCGGAGGGGTACGGGCACTCGGACCCGGGGTCGGCCAAGCGGATGTTCGAGCGGGACAAGGACATCTTGCGCGACATCGGCGTCCCGATCGAGGTGGTCTCGGTCGACGCGTGGGATGTCGAGCAGGGATACACGATCGACAAGGCGAGCTACTACCTGCCGGACATCGCCTTCACGCCCGAGGAGATCTCCGCGTTGTTCGTCGCGGTCCGTTCCGCGGGCGATCCGTCCGCCGAGGACGCGGTCCGCAAGCTCCTGTCGACCTCGGACGACGGCCTGCTCGCGGGGCTCGGCGGCGGTGCGGCGGGGGGCGCCCAGGATCCGAACCTCGGCCAGGCGGCCGACGCGGTCGCCGGCCAGCGCCGGGTCCGCTTCTCGTACCGGACCTCGCGCGGCGAGCGCTCCGAACGCGACCTGGACGCCTTCGGACTCGCTGTGCGGGGCGGGCATTGGTACCTCGTCGGTCTCGACCGCGACCGGGCGGAGATCCGATCGTTCCGCCTGTCGCGGGTCTCGGGCGCGCTCGAGGCGGCGGGGGAGGGGAGCACGCCCCCGGAGGGCTTCCGCGCCGCCGATCACGTGCAGGCGGGGCCGTGGGGCCCTGGCGAGCCCGAGACGACGGCGACGATCGCGTTCTCGCCCGAGGTCTCATGGCTGGCTTCGAAGGACGTGGCGAACGCCGAGGTGCTCCGGGAGCGCGACGACGGGTGGGTCGAGGTGCACGTCCCGTGGCAGCCGGGGGAGAGCCTCGCGTCGTGGGTCTTGTCCTTCGGACCAGAGGCGGAGGCCGTCGACCCGCCCGAGCTGCGCGCGGAGGTCGTCGGTGCGCTCGAGGCGCTCGCCGAGTAGGGGTCGCGCCGTGTCGGAGCGAACGCGCGCGGTGCCACCCAAGGCCTCGGAGCGCCTGCGGCGCCTCCTGGCCGTCGTCCCATACCTCGTCCGGCACCCGGGCACGTCGGTGGACGAGGCGACGCGCCTCTTCGGCATCTCGGAGCAGGACCTGCTCGCCGACCTCGACCTGCTGTTCGTCTCCGGTCTCCCTCCGTACGGACCGGGCGACCTGATCGATGTCGACATCCAGGACGGCCGGATCTGGATCGGCATGGCCGACTACTTCGCCCGGCCGCTCCGGCTGACGAGGGCCGAGGCGCTCGCGATCTACGTCCGCGGCGCGGGGCTCGCGGCGGTTCCCGGGCTCGACGAGGCGCCTGCCCTGGCGTCTGCGCTGGGCAAGCTCGCGGCCGGTCTCGGCCCAGAGTCGCTCGGGGACCTTCCCGAGCGCGTGGAGACCGCGTCGGCCGGCGGGGAGGTCGAGACGCTCGGCGAGCTCCGGCGCGCGGTCGCGGAGCACGAGCGCCTCCGCATCGAGTACTACTCGGCCTCGGCGGCCGAGACCACCGAGCGCGAGATCGACGCGGAGGAGATCTTCTTCGAGATCGGCCACTGGTACGTCGTGGCCTGGGACCGGCGCTCGGACGCCGAGCGGCTGTTCCGAGCCGACCGCATCAGGTCGGTGACGCCGACCGGCGAGCGCTTCGAAACACGAGATCTCCAGGGGGCCGGGCGGCCGCTGTACACGGCAGGCCGCGACGACGTCGCGGTGATCCTCCGACTCGCCCCGGCGGCGCGCTGGGTGGCCGAGTACTACGAGACGGTCCGCGAGACCGAGCTCGACGACGGCCGCCTCGAGGTCCAACTTCCCGCGGGCCGCCTCGAGTGGCTCGAGCGCTTGCTCCTTCGCCTGGGCGCCGACGCGGAGGTCGTGGCGCCCGAGGGGCTGAAGGACCGGGTCCGGGAGCTCGCCCGCCGGACGCTCGAACGATACGCGTGAGGGAGCCCCCTCCTCGGGTGGCGCGCTCAAGCCACGGCGCGCCACGGTCGATACCCTCGGGTGACATGACCACGATCCGGACCACTTGCCCGCGCTGTGGCGAGGTCGACATGGGACCCGAGTCGATCCTGCTGCAGGTCCTCCGGGGCGGCCGCGAGGGCACCTACCGTTTCGACTGCCCGACCTGCATGGAGCCCGTCGAGAAGCGTGCCGATCGCAAGATCGTGGCTCTGCTGGTCTCGGCAGGGGTGGACGTCGCGGGCCGGAGCTCGGGCGGCGGCGCGGACCTGTTCGACGCCGAGCCGGAGGTCGAGGACCCGCGGGGCCCCCTGCCGGCCGGACCGTCCTTCACCATCGACGACGTCATCGACTTCCACTTCCAGCTGCAGGACGACTCGTACATCCGGGAGTTCCTGGCGGCGCAGTGACCCCTCGGCCCGCATCCGGGGGCCGTCCGTTACCATCGCCCCGTGATGACCACTGCGATCATCTGGCTCGTCATCGGTCTCGTGACCGCGACGGCCGTCCTCGCGGTCTTGATCGGGTTGATCCGCCACCTGTTCGTGCTCGGCCGGGCGCTCTCCCGTTTCCAGGACGAGGTCGGCCCCATCGCGGCTGAGATCGGCACCGAGTCTGAGCGGGCATCGACCCGTTCGGACAGGATGTCCAGACGCCGGCAGCCGACCGGCCGGCGGTAGGATGAGGCGCCAAGGCCGCCCCGAGCACGAGCGCGGATCGTAGGGCACCCATGTTCAACATCAGTCCGCAGGAGCTCCTGCTCATCCTCGTCATCGCGCTGGTCGTCGTTGGGCCCAAGCGCCTGCCCTCGCTCGGCCGCTCGATCGGCCGGGGGCTGCGCGAGCTCCGGAAGGCGCAGGACGACGTCAAGCGGACGATCGAGGTGAACCTCGATGAGGAGCCGCCGAACGGATCCGCCGGCGATCCCGCCGGCGAGGGACCGGCGACGTCCGACCCAGCGCCGTCGGCCCGCGAGCCCCTCCCGCCGAGCAAGGTCGCCGAGGTCTCCCGCACGCTCGGCCGGGGCCTGCGCGAGATCCGGAAGGCGCGCCAGGAGGTCGAACGTTCGTTCCGGGTCGACCTCACCGAGCCGACGACGCCGCCTCCCCCCGCGACATCGCCCCTCGAGGACGCGCCCGATCGTCCGGCGGGGGCCTGACGCCGGGGGCGTCGACGATGAAGCTGATCCCCGAACGCCTCCGACGGCGACCGAGCCGCGATCCCGACGGGACGATGTCGCTCGTCGAGCACCTCACGGAGCTGCGGTACCGGATCGTCGTCGCGCTCTCGGCGCTCGGGGTGGGGGCGTTCTTCGGCTGGTTCCTGTTCGACCCGGTGATCGATCTGCTCACCGAGCCGTACTGCGACTACTGGCAGACGGTGCCGCCGAGGCTCCGGGCGACCGAGGAGTGCGCGCTGTCGTTCTTCGGCGCGCTCGAGCCCGTGCTCATCAAGCTGAAGCTGGTCTTCTTCATCGGGCTGTTCATCGCGCTGCCGGTCGTCCTGTACCAGCTCTGGGCGTTCATCGTGCCCGGCCTGTCCAAGCGCGAGCGCCGCATGGCGATCCCGTTCGTCCTGTCGGCGGTGCTGCTGTTCGCGCTGGGAGCCCTGTTCGCGTACTGGAGCCTGCCGCGGGCGCTCACGTTCCTGCTGGGGTTCGCCGGGGATCAGTTCACCCCGGTGCTCGCGGGGGACCGGTTCATCTCGTTCGTGATGATCGTGGCGCTCACGTTCGGCCTGGCGTTCGAGTTCCCGGTCGCCCTGGTGTTCCTGATCGTCGCCGGGGTCATCTCGACCGATCAGCTCCGAGGATGGCGCCGGGGCGCGATCCTGTTCATCGCGGTGTTCGCGGCGGTGATCACCCCGAGCTCGGACCCGTTCACGATGCTGGCGATGACGATCCCGATGGTGCTGTTCTACGAAGCCGCTATCATCGTTGGCCGTCTCATGAAGCGCTAGGTGGGTTCAGTATGGCGATCAAAGGCAAGAGCAGGGGTCGGACCGGCCGGTCGGTCACGCCCGGGCCCAAACCGGTCTACACGCCCGTCAAGAAGCCTCTGCTCGCGAAGCGGGGGTTCTGGATCACGCTCGGGTCGATCCTGGGCGTCGCGCTCCTCGTCGGGCTCGTCGTCGGCTGGCTGATCCAGCGCGACGCCGACGCGGAGGCAGACCTGCAAGAGCGGATGCAGACCGCGGTGAGTCGGTACCAGGGGGCGCTGGCCCCGATCCTCGCGACCCTGGGTCAGCCGACGCCGCCCACCTCCTTCTCCGGCTTCCCCGAGTTCGCGCAGGCGCTCACGGGCCTGGAGAACCAGACGGGGGACGAACCGGTCGACGACCAGGAGTTGCGCCGCACCGCCGCCAACACCCTCCAGAGTGTGCGGAACGCGCAGCGAGCGCTCGAGGAGATCGACGATGCCGGGCTGGTCAGGGGGAAAGGCTTCTCGGAGGAGTTCGTCCTCTACGTGATCAACTCCAAGGGCAACATCCTGCGCGCCCTGTCCCTGTACCGTCAGGCCGCCCTGCTGGTCGAGATGGCCGCCGACGCCGAGGGCGAGCAGCGCGAGCTGCTCGTCGCGCGGGCGCGGGGGATCACGGACGCCGCCGCGGAGCTGCTGAGCCGTGGGTACTCAGAGTTCGTCCAAGCGCAGACCGAGGCCGGGCTGTTCGACCCCTCGGCTCTCCAGCCGCCCGGCGCGACGGGCCTCGGATGACCGACGGGCTCCTCCTCCTCCACGCCTGGCCGCTCGACGCCAGGATGTGGGACCGACAGCGGGCGGCCATTCCAAGCGGGGTCGCCGTCGCCGCGCCGAACCACCCCGGCTTCGGCGGCTCCGAGCCGGCGGGCGACGTGCTCACGATGACCGCCGCCGCCGAACGCGCCCTGACGGCGTTGGACGAGGCGGGGATCGAGCGGGCGGTCGTGTGCGGACTCTCGTTCGGAGGCTACGTCGCGTTCGAGCTCTGGCGGCGCGCGCGCGATCGCGTCGGCGGACTGGTCCTCGCCAACACCAGGGCCGTCGGAGACTCGGACGAGGCGGCGCTGGCGCGTCGCGGCCTCGCCGACCGCCTGCGCTCAGAGGGCAACGTGCTGGCGGACGAGCCGCCACCCCTGCTCTCGGAGGATGCTCCGGACGACGTCGCCGAGCGGGTCCGGCGCTGGATCGCCGACCAGCCGGCGGAGGCGATCGCGGCAGCGTTGCTCGGGATGGCGGTACGACCGGACTCGACGCCTGACCTCTCCTCGATCGACGTCCCGACCCTCGTCGTGACCTCGACGGACGACCGGCTGATCGCCGCGGAGATCTCGGCCGAGATGGCTCGAGGCATCCCGCGGGCGCGACTGGAAACGCTCGGCGGGGCGGGGCACCTCACCAACGTCGAGGCGCCCGACGCGTTCGACGCGCTCCTGCTCGACCACCTCGCCGCCTGCGGCGTCGCCTGATCCTCCGAACGGCGCCCGTAGACTCGACCTCGTGAACGATCCCTCCCGATTCGCCGCGCGGTACCCGTTCGCACTGGACGGGTTCCAGGTGCAGGCGGTCGAGGCGCTCGCAGACGGCGAGTCGGTGCTCGTGGCGGCCCCGACGGGGTCCGGCAAGACGGTCGTCGCCGAGTACGCCGTGGACCGAGCCTTCGATCTGGGCGGCAAGTGCTTCTACACGACGCCGCTCAAGGCGCTGTCGAACCAGAAGTTCGGCGACTTCGTGGCCCGGCTCGGCGCGCCGAAGGTCGGGCTGCTCACCGGCGACAACACGATCAACGGCGAGGCGCCGGTCGTGGTGATGACCACCGAGGTGCTGCGCAACATGCTGTACGAGCGGAGCGACACGCTGGACGGCCTGCGGACCGTCGTCATGGACGAGGTCCACTACCTGCAGGATCCCTACCGCGGCGCCGTCTGGGAGGAGGTCCTGATCCACCTTCCGCTGGCGGTCTCGGTCGTGTGCCTGTCCGCGACGATCTCCAACGCCGAGGAGTTCGGCGAGTGGATCGGAACGCTTCGCGGGCCGACGCGCGTCGTGATCGAGGAGCGGCGACCGGTCCCGCTCGAACACCACTACCTCGTCGGCCGTGACCTGCACCCGATGCACGTCGAGCAGGACGGGCAGCTGCTCCCGAACCCCTACGTCGTTTCCCTCGACCGGCAGGAGGTCCGGTACAAGACGCACCAGCGGCGAGGATCGGGGACGACGCAACACCACCGGATCCCGCGACCCCGCGAGGGCCACCGCCGCGTCTTCGTGCCGCGGCGGGAGGACGCCGTCGAGGTCCTGGCGTCCGAGGGCCTGCTGCCGGCGATCTACTTCGTGTTCAGCCGAGCCGGGTGCGACCGGAGCGTCGAGTGGCTGATGGCCTCAGGGATCCGGCTCACCACGAGGGACGAGGCCATGCGCATCCGTG
This sequence comes from Actinomycetota bacterium, assembly GCA_035250725.1. Lineage (GTDB taxonomy): Bacteria > Actinomycetota > UBA4738 > UBA4738 > HRBIN12 > DASSJM01. Next base: position 10,876 of record DATFEU010000108.1, on the reverse strand, counting down.
ACTTCGCCAAGATGCGAGCGGCGTGGATGGACGACGCGGACCTGAAGACCCTCGGGTTCTACGAGTTCCAGGAGGCCCTCGCGGCCGGGATCGCGGCGCACCACGCCGGCATGCTGCCCGTGTTCAAGGAGACCGTCGAGGAGCTGTTCGAGGCTGGGCTCGTGAGGGTCGTGTTCGCCACCGAAACCCTCTCCCTCGGCATCAACATGCCCGCGAGGTCGGTCGTGATCGAGGACCTGTGGAAGTTCCAGGGCGAGCGTCACGAACTGCTCACGCCGGGCGAGTACACGCAGCTCACCGGTCGCGCGGGGCGGCGGGGGATCGACGAGCTCGGCCACGCGGTCGTCGTCTTCCAGCGCCAGGTGCCGTTCGAGCGGGTTGCCTCGCTCGCCTCGACCCGGAGCTACGAGCTGACCTCATCGTTCCGGCCCTCGTACAACATGGCGGTGAACCTCGTCCGCAACTACTCGCGTGAGGAGTCGCACCACCTGCTCAACTCGTCGTTCGCGCAGTTCCTCGCGGACCGCGGTGTGGTCGCGCTCGAACGCCAGCTGGAACGCGACAAGGCCTTCCTCGACGGCTACCGCGAGCAGATGCGGTGCCATCTCGGCGACTTCATCGAGTACTGGGGCCTCCGGGAGCGGGCCGAACGCATCCGCGAGCAGGCACGTGCGGGCCGGCAACGAGGGCGGCTCGAGGCGGTTCGCGAGGCGCTCGGAGCGCTCCGCCCCGGAGACGTCATCTTCGTCCCCCGGGCCAAGCGGCGGGGCCTCGCCGTCGTGCTCTCGAACCGCGACGGCCGCCCGACCGTGCTCGCGCAGGACCGGAAGTCCTTCCGGTTGGCGTCCCGCGATTTCGACGAACCGCCGGCGCCCCTCACCAAGGTCCCGCTGCCCAGATCGGGGAGCGTCCGGAGCGCCCGTTACCGCCGCGACCTCGCTGCCAAGCTCGTCGCGCTCGACGTTCGGCCGGCGCGCAAGCGCCGGAGTCAGGTCGACGAGCGGGTCGAGCGGGAGGCGGCGCGGTACGAACGGACGGCCGCGGACCATCCGTGTCACGCGTGCCCCGAACGCTCGACCCACGAGCGCTGGGCGGCCCGGGCGTTCCAGATGGAGCGGCAGGTGCACGGCGTCGAACGTCGGATCCGGACGAGGACCGAGACCCTGGCTCGGCAATTCGACCGCGTCCTCGGCGTCCTCGAGGAGCTCGGCTACGTGCAGGGCTTCTCGATCATGCCGAAGGGGCGCACGCTCGCCAGGATCTACGGCGAGGGCGACGTGCTGATCTCGGAGGCGCTCGAGGACGGCGTGTTCGAGGGCCTCGATCCCGCCGAGGTCGCCTCCGTGGTCTCGACGGTCGTCTACGAGTCGCGCGAGCGCGTGCCGACGCCGGGGGAGATGCCGACGCCGGCTGCTGCCGAGCGGTATCGGCGACTCGGGTCGACGTGGACGAGGATCCGGTCCGTGGAGGATCGCCACCAGGTGGAGCTCAGCCGGGAGCTGGAGGACGGGTTCGCCACGCCGATCCACCGGTGGGCGAACGGCGAGCCGCTCGAGCTCGTCCTGCGCGAGACCGGGATGTCGCCGGGCGACTTCGTCCGCACGTGCAAGCAGCTCCTCGACCTCCTGCGCCAGATCGAGCAGGTCGCGTCGCCGGCGACCGCGGAGCTGTTCGGGCGGGCCGTGGTGTCGGTGAACCGTGGCGTCGTCGCCTACACCGGCGTCTGACCGAGACTAGGATTCGCCCATGCCTCCGTCCCACCCTGGGCCCTTCGGCGAGCTCACGGTCGTCGTGAACCCCCACGCGGGCCGCCGCCACGTGGGCGAGGAGATCCCGGAGCTCGAGCGCACCCTTCGCTCACGCGGCCTTGCGTACAAGCTGCTGACGACCGGGGGGCGCGGCGACGCGACGCGGTTCGCGCGCGAGGCCCTCGAGGCCGGCGGACGGTACGTGGTCGCGGTCGGCGGCGACGGCACGATCAACGAGGTCGTGAACGGCATGTTCGACGGGCAGGAGAAGCCGATCGTCCCGGACCCGGTCCTCGGCGTCGTCGCCGCCGGCAGCGGCTGCGACTTCATCCGGACGTTCGGCCTGCCCGGGGACGCCTCGCGGGCCTGCCATCACCTCGTCGGGGACAACACGTACCCGCTCGACGTCGGCCGGATCGGCTTCACCACGCCGTCCGGCGAGGAGGCTCGCTACTTCGTGAACGTCGCGGAGGCGGGCCTCGGCGCCGCGGTCGCCGCCCGTGCCGAACGCATGTCGCCGCGCATCGGCCAGGCGAAGTACTTCGTCGGTTTCTGGCTCACGCTGCCGAGATTCAAGCTCGCGAACGTCCGGATCGAGGCCGACAACCGGACCTACGAAGGACCGGCGTTCATGGTCGTGATCGGGAATGCGCAGTACTACGGTGGCGGGATGAAGATCTCGCCGCGCTCGTATCCGGGCGACGCCGTGCTCGACGTCCTCGTGTTCAAGGGGCCGAAGTCCGACTCGTTCACGATGCTGCCGAAGATCTACCGTGGAGAGCACCTCCCACACGATCACGTTCAGGAGTTCCGCGTCAAACACCGGGTCGTGATCGACGCCGATCGGCCGCTGCCGATCGAGGCGGACGGCGAGATCCTCGGGACCACGCCCGCGACGGTGGACGTGCTCGCGCAGCCGATCCAGATGAAGCTGTGAGTGCCGACCGCTACGCCGAACGGCGTGCGCGCACGCTCGAGGCCGCGGAGGCGGCCGAACTCGCCGGGCTGCTCGTCACGCCGGGCTCGGACTTCGTCTACCTCACCGGCCACGCGGCGGAACCGTACGAGCGCCTGACCCTGCTGATCCTCGCGGTGGGCCGCGAGCCCGTGCTCGTGGTGCCGACGCTCGAGCGATCGCTCGCCGAGGCCGCGCCCGGGGTCGCGGGCGTCGAGATCGTCGACTGGCGCGACGACCAGGACGCGCACGAGGTGGCGGCCCGGATCCTGCGCTCCGGGCGGTACGCGATCAGCGATCAGACCTGGACGTCGCATCTGCTCGAGCTCGAGCGCGCGACGGCGGACTGTCTGTTCGTCTCGGCGGGGCGCGCCCTGCCCCTGCTCCGGGCGGTGAAGGACGACGAGGAGGTGGCGCTGCTCCGGGCCGCGGGCCGAGCGGCCGACGCTGCGTTCGCGGATCTGGTCGCGGTGCCGTTCGCCGGGCGGCGCGAGCTCGACATCGCCGAGGTGGTGGGCGAGCGCCTGCTCGAGCACGGCCACGACCGCGTGGACTTCACGATCGTGGGGTCGGGCCCCAACGGCGCCTCACCCCACCACGGGGCGGGGGAGCGGACGATCGAATCGGGAGACGCCGTGGTGCTCGACTTCGGCGGCGCCCGGGAGCGATACGTTTCGGACATCACGCGGACGGTCTTCGTGGGAGAGCCCGACGACGAGCAGCGAACGGTCTACCAGGTCGTCCGGGCCGCCCAGCAGGCGGCGTTCGAGGCCGTTCGGCCCGGCGTCGCGGCCCAGGAGGTCGACCGCGCCGCGAGGGCGGTAGTCTCGGAGGCCGGGTACGGGGACCGATTCGTGCACCGCACCGGCCACGGCATCGGCCTCGACGTACACGAACCGCCGTACATCGTCGAGGGCAACGAGACCCTGCTCGAGGCCGGCATGACGTTCTCCGACGAGCCCGGGATCTATCTGGCGGGCCGGTTCGGGGTCCGCATCGAGGATCAGGTGGTGGTCACGCCGGGCGGCGCCGAGCGGCTCAACGAGGCCTCCCGCGAGCTGACCGTCGTCGCCTGAAGCGGCCGAGGATCGCCGCGGGCCCGGTGGCAGGCCCGGATGCGGTTCGGGTGCCCGGTCGATGTGGTTTCGGTCATCCTTCGGCCGGGTGACCGCGAATGGCGGAGTGATGGACGAGTTCGACCTCGACCGGTACCTCCGCAGGTCCAAGCGCGTCGACCTGTCGGGCGTGGCGTGGGACCGGGTGCGTGAGCATCAGATCTCCGAGCCAGAGGCGCGATGCCTCGCGTACATGATGGACATCGAGTCCCACACGGCGATCTTCCTCCGCGACCTTCTGGCCACGAAGGCGGCGAACGACCCCGACGTCACCGCGTTCCTGTCCTGCTGGGCCTACGAGGAGCTCTGGCACGGGGAGGCGTTCAGCCGCTTCCTCGGGGAGGCCGGCTGGGTGCTCGCTCCCGACGGCGAGCGTGTCGATTCCGACTCGGTCTACCCCTCGCGATCGCGCCGGAACCTCTGGATCCGCCGGCGGCTGGGCGGGCGGGGCCAGTTGCAGCACGTGGGGACGCTCCTCGGTTCCGCGCTCGTCGGCGACTTCGTCGCGCTCCACATGACGTGGGGCGCGGCCAACGAGCTCTCGACGCTCACCTCGTACCACCGCCTCATCGCCAAGACCGACCACCCCCAGCTCGTGGCCCTGCTGGAGGCGATCATCAAGGACGAACGGCGTCACTTCGCCTACTACCGAGCTCAGGCGCGGCTCCGACTCGGGCGGAGCCCTCGGGCCCGGCGGATCACCAGGTGGACTATGGATCACCTGTGGGCGATCGTCGGTACGGGCGTCCGCCCACAGGAGGAGACGGACTTCGTCGTCCTGCATCTCTTCGGCGACCGGGACGGCACGGTGGCGGCGCTGGAGATGGACCGCACGATGACCGAGCTTCCGGGCATGCGCGGCATGACGATATTCGCCGACGCTCGCCGCGGGGCGCTCGCGCGGGCAGACCGGGTCCGCTCGCACGCGCCCGGCATGTGGCGCGCCGTGCCGGCCTGAGCGGGCCTCAGGCCGCGCGGACGGCGGCGGGCGAGGCGCGGTACCAGGAACCGGCTGGCCAGCCCCACGACGGGGGAGCGCGATCCGTTCAGGAACGGCCGGAACTGCGCGTCGCCGAGGCGTTCATCACAGGCGGGGGCGCACCTTGGTGCCCTCGGGGGTGTCCATCACCTCGAGTCCCAGTTCCTGGAGACGGTCGCGGAGCTCGTCGCTCCGCGCGTAGTCCTTGGACGAGCGGGCCCGGTCGCGCTCGTGCACGAGCTCGTTCATCTCGTCGGTCGGCTCCCACCCCTCCCGCGCATCGCGTTCGAGATCGAGGCCGAGCACCTGGTCCCACGAGGCGAACAGCGCGTACTTCTCGCCGCTCGAGATGTCGGCGCCGACGACCCCGTTCATGACCACGAGCGCCCGCGGGAGGTCGAGGTCGTCCGCGATCGCCTCTCGGAAGCCCGCGTCGAACCCCCCCGCGGGCTCGGAGAGCGCATCCGCGGCGGGCGCCCACTCGGCCATCCGGCGACGAAGATCGACGAGGCGCCGGTGCTCGCCCTGCAGGGCGTCCCAACTGAAGTTCATCTCGGCGCGGTACCGCGAGCTGAAGCACAGGAGCCGGTACGCCAGCGGGTCGACGCCCTGCTCGGCGAGATCGGTGACGCGGTAGATGTTCTTCGCGGACTTCGCCATCTTCTGCCCGCTCATCTGCAGGAAGCCGCCGTGGACCCAGATCGAAACCACCTGGTGGCCGACCGCGGCCTCGGACTGCGCGATCTCGTCCTCGTGGTGCGGGAACTTGTTGTCGTTGCCGCCGGTGTGGATGTCGAACCGGTCGCCGAGGTGCTTCATCGACATCGCCGAGCACTCGATGTGCCAGCCGGGGAAGCCGTCACCCCACGGGCTCGGCCACCTGAGGGCGCGGTTCGACCCCGCCTTCTTCCACAGCGCGAAGTCCTCGGGATGACGCTTGTTCGGGTCAACCTCGAGCTCCTGCCGGTGCCCGGCGCGGAGCCGGTCGAGCGTGTTCCCCGAGAGCTTGCCGTACCCGGAGAAGGACGTGACGTCGTAGTAGACGGACCCGTCGACCTCGTAGGCGTGGCCCTTGTCGATCAGGGTCTCGATGAGCGCGAGCATCTCGTCGATGTGCGCGGTCGCGCGGGGGTACAGGTCGGCGCGTTCGATCCCGACGAGATCCGAGTCCTCGAGGAACGCGTCCGTGTACTTCTCGGCGATCTCCGGCGCAGTCAGGCCCTCGTCGGCTTCCGCGAGCTCCATCTTGTCGCGCCCGGTGTCCGAGACGTCGTCGGTCATGTGCCCGACGTCGGTGATGTTCATGATCCAGCGGACGTCGCGACCCTCGAGCCGGAGCGCCCGCCGGATCAGGTCGCCGAGCATGAAGGAGCGCATGTTCCCGATATGGATGTACCGGTACACGGTGGGGCCGCAGGAATAGATCTTCACGGTCTTCCCGTCCGCCGGGGAGACCTCGATGAGGTCGCGGGAGAGCGAGTCGAACAGGCGCACGCTGCCCGAAGCATAGCGGCCGCTCCGCGACCGCCCGACGTCGCTACGAGCCGGACGTCGCGTCGGGACGAGGCGGCGTCGGACCGTTCCCGCCGTCCGCCCCCTGGCTCCCGTTGCCCTCCTTGCCCTCGCCCGCAACGCCGAACGGCGATCGCCCGCCGTTGCCGGCGACCGGGACCTCGATCGGCTCACGCTCGCCGAGCTCGGCCATGAGCACCTCGATCTCGTCCCCGACGAGCTCTTCGCGCTCGAGCAGCGCGTCGCGAACGCCCTCGACCACGTGGCGCTTCTTCAGCAGGAGGTTGCGGACCCGGTCGCGGCAGTCGTTGAGGATCTCGTCGACCTCATCCCGGCGTTTGGGGTCGCCGAGGACGCGACCGATGGGATCCACGTCGCCGAGCGCTCCGGGGCCGCTGGCGGCGGCCGAGATCAGGCTCCGCCCCATCCCGTACACGCCGACGTAGGCCGCCGCGTTCCGCGTCGCGTTGACGAGATCCGACGACGGTCCGGACGTGGTCTGCCCGTACCAGATCTCCTCGGCGACGAGCCCGGCGAGCGACACCTGGATCCGGGCGAGCAGCTGCTTCTGGGTCCGCAGGAACATCTCCTCGATCTCCTGCGTCGAGACCAGGCCGAGCGCCGACTCCCGCTTCTCGATCGTGATGACCTGGATCTGCAGCTCCTCGCGTTCGAGCGCATAGGAGGCGACCGCGTGGGCGCCCTCGTGCACGGCCACCATCGCCTTCTCGCGGGGGCTGTACTTGACCGACTGCTTGAGGCCGATCTCCTCCGTGAGCTTGGCCTGCCACAGGTCGTCCCACCGCAGCGCGTCGCGGCCGTCCTGGAGCGCGAACAGCAACGACTCGTTGACGATGTTCTTGAGGCTCGCCGGCGAGTAGCCGACGGTCATCCGCGAGAGCTTCGCGTAGTCGATCGGCTCGTGACGGACCTTGGCCAGGTAGTACCGCAGGATGTCCTCGCGCCCCTCGGCATCCGGCAGCCCCACGTGGATCTTGCGGTCGAAGCGCCCGGGGCGGAGCAGCGCCGGGTCGAGCGTCGAGGCGCGGTTCGTCGCCCCGATCACGAGGATGTTGTAGAAGGGGATCTTCGGCTTGGCGCGGAACGCCAGCCGGCGGACGTGCCGCCAGAGCCCACGTGGGACCGTGAACCCGTCCATCTGTACGAGCAGCTCGTTGATCACGCCCATGCTCATGCCGCCACCCATGCCGGCGCCCATGATCAGGCGGTCGGTCGCGCGGTCGGAGGTCGAGCGGTCGGTGACGGCGCCTCGCGCGCCGACGGCGTCGATCTCGTCGATGAAGATCACGGCTCCGCCGTACTTGTCCGACTGGACCCGCGCCTTCTTGAACAGGCGGCGGACCTTCAGGTTCCCGATACCGATGAACATGTTCGCGAAGCCCGAGCCGGTCGCGAACAGGAACGGGACGCCGGACGCACCGGCGATCGCCTTGGCCATCAGCGTCTTGCCCGTGCCGGGCGGGCCCTCGAACAGGATCCCGTGCGGCGGATAGCCGCCCATCTGCTTGAAGTCCCTGAACCCCTCGAAGACCCGCAGGACCTCCTTCGTCGATTCGACGGCCGCGGGCTGTCCGCGCACGTCGTCGAAGGAGGTGTCGTACTCGTTCGGGTAGATGACGTAGTCGTTGCCGCGGGACAGGAACCAGAACATCGCGCCGAACTGCAGGATGATGAAGAACACGAGGATCATCGCCTGCAACAGGAACGGGCGGAGCTGGCTCATCACGAGATCGGGGTTGCCGAGCGACTGCGAGGGCGACAGGCCCATGAACAGCCATGACGCGAACACGTAGATCGCGAGGATCCACGCGACTCGTTTCAGCCAACGTCCGTAGCGGCGGTACTGAGGATCCACGGCCATCACCCCCGGGTACGTTCGGGCCCGGCGAGCCCGGTCGCATGAGTCTACGCCCGGCGCCCGTGAAACGGACGTTGCACCTAGGCTGAGGCCCGTGCCGGACGCGTTCGCCGACCTGGAGCGGGCCCGCGAGGCGGTCGTGGCCGAGGGCGCCGCCTTCGCCGAGGAGCTCGAACCGATCCTGGCCGCGAGCCTGCGACGCGGGTTCGAGCGTCTCTGCCTCGAGCAGGCCGACCTCGTCTCCGGGTTCGACCCGGGCACGCGGGCGGCCCTGGATCCGGCCGTGGGCCGAGCCGTCGACGCGGGCGCGGCGGCGGTCGTGGACCGGCTCCGCTCGCCGGAGATCTGGCTGGCGCCCCTCACCGCGCCCGAACTCGTGGTGATCGAGCATGCGGGGTGGCCGACGTGGATGCCCGAGTCGTTCGCGCGGATCCTGCGACCGCGCCGGCGAGACCTGGCCAGCCTGGGAGAGCTCGACGACCCCGGCAACCGTGTCTGGGTCGCGATCTGCGGCGCGTCCGCGCCCGTCGACTCGGTCCTCGAGGAGTTCGGCTTCCGGCACGCCCGGCGCCGGATCGGCGGGGGACGCTTCGACGTGGGCCCGAGGACGCTGCCGCGGCTCGACCCGAGCGGGGTCCTTCAGCGCCGGTGGAAGCGCTATCGTTCCGCGTTCGACCGCATGAGCGAGCTCGCGGCCGAGGGGTAGTCACCCGCTCTGCGGGACACGGCCATACGGGGGGTCACGTCCGGCCCCGGCCGGCCCAGCGTCCGAACCCCCACGACGGCCGATTCCCCCGCAAGCCCCGGACGCGGTACAACTCGCCTCGAGCCAGGTCGGCTCGCCCCCTCGGGTTCGAGAGGCGCTAGCGATCGAGACGGCGTCGAAGGGACGGGTGGGGTTCGTCTCGGTCCGCCACGCCGGTGGCGTCCGGGTGCTCACGCTCCTCGATCCTGCGGCGCGCGACGAGTACCTCGCGCTCGTGGCTCCGGCGGCCTGCACGATCGAGGCCTCGCTCGCCGGCTGCGTCGTGGCGAACCGCGTGGCGCGATGCGGCGCCGACCCGCCCGAGCTCCGTCTCCGGCCCTGGCGAACGGAACGCCGTGCGTTCGCGCTCCGGCTGCGGGCGCTCGCCGCGCGTGGCCGTGCGATCGCGCTCGCCGACGTCCGGCGGTGCTACGCCTCGATCTCGCCCTCCACCGTCGTGCGGGCCCTCGACGACCTCGGGATCGCTTCCGCGGGCGAGATCGGCGCGTTCCTCGCGCGGCTCGAGCGCTCCGGTGGACGCGGCCTCCCGGTCGGCCCCGAGGCTTCGGCGGTCCTCGCCAACGCGGTCCTCGCCCGCGCCGACGACGCTCTGCGCGCGGCCGGCGTGGAGCATCTGCGATGGGTCGACGACGTCGTGATCGCGGCGGACGACCCGAGGCGGGCGATCGGCGTGCTGGCGAACGCCCTCGCGGAGCTCGGCCTGCGGCTGAACGAGTCGAAGACGCGGATCGTCGCGGCGAAGCGAGCCGTGGGTCTCGTCGGCTCGGAGCGCGCCCCGCAGCCCTGAGGCTAAGCTCCGTCGCGATGCGGACGCTCTATCGCGCTTCGCGCGTGCACACCTTGTCCTACCCACCGGTGGGGGAGTGGGTGCTCGTCGACGGGCGCCATGTCGAACGGGTGGGGACCGGCGAGCCGCCTGGGGCCGACCGGGTCGTCGACCTACCTGGGACGACCATCCTTCCGGGGTTCGTCGACACCCATGTGCACCTCACCGGGACCGGTGTGCATCATCAGGCCCCCGAGCTCGGCGAGGCGACCTCGGCCGCGCGGATCCTCGAGGCCGCCCGCTCGGTCGCCGAGCGCCGTCAGGGGGCCGTGTACCTGCACGGGTGGGACGAGTCGACGTGGTCAGATCGCCGCCTCCCGACGCTCGCCGAGCTCGACGGCGCCTGTGAGCGGCCACTCGGCCTCGCTCGGGTCGACGGCCACCTCGTCCTCGCGAACCGCGCCGCCCTCGAGGCGACCGGCGCGCTCGAGGCTTCGGGCGTCGGCAGGGGCGAGGACGGCGAGCCCGACGGCCGGGTGACCGGCCTCGCGGCGCAGACCGTCAAGCGATGGTTCGCCACCAACCTGTCCGAGCACGACATCGAGGAGCTCCAGCTGGAAGCGGCCGGGCGCGCGGCGGCCCACGGGGTCACGACGATCCACGAGATGTCGATGCCGGCGGAGCGTGGCATGCGCGACCTCGACATCCTCCGCTCGCACTCGGACAAGCTGCCGGTCGACGTCACCACGTACGTCGCGACCACGGACCTGTCCGCGGTGATCGACCTCGGCCTGCCGCGCGTGGGCGGGGATCTGCCGATCGACGGCTCGATCGGCGCGCGGACCGCGTGGGTGTCCGAGCCCTATGCCGACGGCGCGCCCGACCCCAGCGGCTACTACGAGGACGACGAGCTCGCGCAGTTCTTCCACGACGGTCACCTGGCCGGACTCCAGGTGGGCGTGCATGCGATCGGCGACGCCGGGATCGACCAGGTCGTGCGGACCTGGGAGCGCGTCTACCAGTCGCTCGACTCCCGGCAGCGTCGTCACTTCCGCGCCCGGCGGCACCGCATCGAGCACTTCGAGATGGTGGACGTCGACCTGGTGGAGCGGGCCGCGATGCTCGGGCTCGCGATCAGCGTCCAGCCGACGTTCGA
>DATFEU010000098.1:0-4032 GCA_035250725.1 Actinomycetota bacterium | reverse complement strand
GGGCGCGCCGCTCCGCAGCAGGCGAGGGCCGTAGCGGACGTAGTCGAGGTGGATGTTGAAGAACGCCACGACCTCGCCCGGCCGCACCTCGATGAACGCGTACCGGCCCTCGGCTCCGGACGGCTCGTGGATCGGGTACTTCGAGAGGATCTGCAGGCTCGTGTTGTGGTACGGGTAGTCGGTTCGTTCGGCGGTCTCGGACAGACGGTTGTAGGACTCGAGGACGCCCACGATGTCCGCGTCGATCGACTCGATCACGGCGTCGGTCGTCTCGTCGCCCCCGTACTCGACGTTGTAGACGAAGACCTCGAGGTCCATCGGGGCGACGGGTTCCGACGATGCCGTCGTGCCGGCGTCGTCGCTCGATCCGTCCGACGTGCAGGCCGACAGGAGGAACAGGGCCGTCCCGACGATCGCTCCGATCCGCCTCATGAGGGCTGATGGTAGACGAGCCGGCCCTCCGTGGAGGGTGCATGGTGTTGCACCGCCATGCCATCCTCCAGCGGTGAGGCGAAGGAGTCGTTCCAGGTCCCTCGGCGCCGTCCGGGCCGTGTTCGCCAACCCTCAACTCCGACGCGTCGAGCTCGCCGACTCGCTGTTCGTCGTCGCGAAGTGGGGAACACGGGTTTCCATCCTCGTCTTCGCGTTCCAACGCGGGGGGGCGGCGGAGACGGGCATCGTCGCGGTGACCTCGCTGATCACGTCCGCGGTCGTCGCCCCGGTGGCATCTGTGCTCGGAGACCGGATGCCCCGGGAGCGGGCGCTCCTGGTCGGCTACGCGGTCCAGACCCTGGCCGTGGGCGGAACCGCGGCGGTTCTGTTCGCTGGAGTTTCGGCCGTCGTCGTCTATGTGCTGAACGCGGTCGTGACGGCGAGCATGACGCTCACCCGTCCGGCGCAGTCGGCACTGTTCCCGCAACTCGCCCACTCGCCCGACGAGCTCATCGCGGCGAACGCCGTCGCTGGATCGATCCACGGGGCCGGGGCACTGATCGGCCCGCCGGTCGGGGGCGTCCTGGTCGAGCTCGGGGGTGTGGACGTCGCGTACGCCGTGTTCACCGCGCTGTTGTTGGGAGCCACCGTGCTCGTCATCCGTCTCGAGCCGCACCCACCGTCCGAACACCTCCGCGGACATCCCCTGCGCGAGGCCGCGGCAGGCTTCCGCTCGGTCGTGAGGGAACCGGACCAGCGCCTGGTGGTCGGGCTCCTGGTCGGGCGATCGGTGGTCGCCGGGGCGCTCGACGTGCTGGTGATCGTCATCGCCCTGGGGCTGTTCGGGTTGGAGTCCTCCGCCGCCGGCTACCTGTGGGCGGCGCGCGGGGCCGGCGGGATCATCGGAGGGATCTGGGGTCTACGACTCGTCGGCAGGCCCCGGATCGCCTCCGCGTTGGCGGTCGGGCTGCTCGCCTTCGGGTTCGGGACGGCGAGCCTTGCGTTCGTCGCGGTGGCCGTGCTCGGGGCGGCCATCCTCGTTGCCGCCGAGTCCGGGTACGGCCGAGCCGATATGGCGGGGCGGACGCTCCTTCAGCGCGTGGTTCCAGATCGACTCCTGACCCGTGTGTTCGGGGTGCTCGAGGGTGTCAACCAGGCAGGCTCGGCCGCCGGGGCCGCGCTCGCGCCGCTCCTGGTGGCGTTCCTGGGGATCCGCGGCGGCACGCTCGTGGCCGGTCTGCTGCTCCCGGCGGGGATCCTCGTCGTGCAGGGTCGCATCCGCGCCCTGGACCGAGAGATCGAGATCCCCGAACGCGAGCTGGCGCTCCTTCGATCCGTCGAACTGTTCTCCCCGCTCCCCGCTCACGCGGTCGAGGGGATGGCCGATCGGATGAAGCGGATCGAGGCCGGGCCAGGAAGCGTCGTCGTCCGCGAAGGTGACACCGGCAACCGGTTCTACGTCGTGGAGGACGGCGAGGTAGAGGTCACCGTCGGTGGCCGGCAGGTGGCCTCGCTCGGTGCCGGCGACTACTTCGGAGAGATCGCTCTGCTCCGCGACGTCCCTCGGACGGCGACGGTGACGGCGAGGTCGCAGACCACGCTCCTCGAGCTCGAACGCGCGGACTTCCTCGAGGAGGTCGTCGGTCATCCCGTCATCCGCGAGTCCGCGGAACCTGCGATCGAGGCGCGCATGCTGGAGGACGACGGCCGCGCATCGTCATAGGGGCGATCGCGAGGATGAGCGTTCCGGACGCGCGGCCGCGCCGCTCGCCGCTACCCTTCCGGACCATGCAGACGTGTCCGAGGTGCGGCGAGGAGAATCCGGACCGGGCTCGATTCTGCCTGCGGTGCGGCGAGACCCTCGGGGAGGCCGGGACCGGTCGCGCCGAGCGCAAGTTCGCGACGGCGTTGTTCGCCGACCTCGTGGGGTCGACGTCCCTGGCCGAACGGGAGGATCCGGAAGTGGTCCAGGCCGTCGTGGGCCGAGCCTTCGAGCGGCTTGCCGAGGAGGTACGGCGGTACGAGGGGTTGCTCGAGAAGTTCATGGGCGATGCCCTCCTTGCGGTCTTCGGCGTGCCCCGCGCGCACGAGGACGACGCCGAGCGCGCGGTCCGGGCGGGGCTGGAGATGCAGGCGGTCCTCTCAGAGCTGAACCGAACCTTCGAGGCCGAGGGCAAGCCGGCGCTCGAGATGCGGATCGGCGTGGAATCCGGGGAGGTGCTCGTCGACCAGGAGCGGGTCGCCGGCCCGCGGGACCGGATGCTGACCGGCGACGCGGTGAACGTTGCCGCTCGTCTGGAGAGCGCGGCCGAGCCCGGCCGGGTGGTCGTCGGGCCCGGGGCGTTCGCGGCCACGAAGGAGGTCGTCGAGTACCGAGAGCTCCCGGCGCTCGAGCTGAAAGGGAAGGCCGAGCGCGTCCCCGCCTGGCAGGCGCTCAGGATCCGCGCGAAGCAACGCGGCGAACGGCCGCAGCTCGGGATGGAGGCGAGGCTCGTCGGCCGGGACGAGGAGCTCGCGGTGTTGAAGGAGACCTTCCGAAGGGGGCAGGGCGAGGCTCGCCCCGCGCTCGTGACCGTCGTCGGACCCGCCGGCGTGGGCAAGACGCGGTTGGTCCGGGAGCTCGAACGGTACGTGGACGGGCTCCCCGAGTTCGTCTACTGGCGTCGCGGCCGGTGTCTCGCGTACGGCAACACGTCGTACTCGGCCCTCGCCGACGCCGTCAAGGCGCAATGCGAGATCCTCGAGGACGACGCGAGCGACGTCGCGTTCAAGAAGACCGAGAACGCCGTTCGTGAGCTCTTCGGCGACACGGAAGTCGCCCCGCAGATCGCCGCGCTCGTCGGCGCCGGCGAACCGGGGTCGTTCAGCCGCGAGGACCTGTTCGAGGCGTGGCGGAGGTTCCTGGAGCGGATGGCCGCGCGCTATCCGCTCGCGCTCGTTCTGGAGGACATCCAGTGGGCCGACGAGGGGCTGCTCGACTTCGTCGAACACGTGGCCGACTGGGCGCAGGGGCCGATCACGGTCGTCGCGCTCGCGAGGCCCGAGTTGTTCGACTCGCGCCCGGCGTGGGGCGGGGGGAAACGCAACGCGACGTCGATCTACCTCGAGCCGCTCTCGCGCGAGGAGAGCGCGGCGATGCTGGACGACCTCCTCGCCGGCGGCCTGACCCCCGCGCTCACGGGGGCGATCGCCGAGCGGAGCGAGGGCAACCCGCTCTACGTCGAGGAGATCGTCCGCAAGCTGATCGACGAGGGCGTGCTGCGGGCGAGCGGCGCGGAGCTGTGGGAGGTCGCGAAGCCGATCGGCGACGTCGAGCTGCCGCGCTCGATCCAGTCCCTGATCTCGGAGCGGCTCGATGCGCTGCCCGAGGACGAGAAGTCGCTCCTGCAGGACGCGTCCGTCGTGGGCCGCGTGTTCTGGTCGGGCGCCGTCGCCTCCCTGAGCGGGCTCGGCGCCGACGAGATCCGCGACGCGTTCGGCCGCCTGCGGGTGAAGGAGCTGATCCTGCCGAACGACCCATCCAGCTTCTCGGGAGAGCAGGAATTCTCGTTCCGACACGGGCTGATCCGGGACGGCGCCTACGAGTCGCTCCCGAAGTCG
>DATFEU010000095.1:0-3108 GCA_035250725.1 Actinomycetota bacterium | reverse complement strand
CCTGATCGTGTACCTCACGATCGGGTGGGCCAACACCGGCCGGACGTTCGGGAAGACCGTGCTCGGGCTCCGTGTCGTGGAGGCCGACGGGACGCGGATCCCGTTCTGGCGCGCGCTCGTCCGGGCCATCCTCTATGCGGCGTTCCCGATCGGGCTGTTCTGGTGCGTCATCAGTCAGCGTAACGCCTCCCTTCAGGACCTCGTGGTGCGCTCGAGCGTCGTCTACGACTGGGAGCCGCGCCTGCCCGAACGGCCCCCCGCCTCCTCCTAGCTCGGGCATCGAACCCGATCCCACCTACGCCGCGGCTTCGCTCCCGGTCTCCGGACCCGTGGCCGGGGCGAGCCTCCACAACGCGAGCTCGTACAGCGCCACGAGCACGCCGACCACAACGAACGCGAGCCACGACAGGTCGACCCACAGCAGGAGCACGACGGCGAGTACCCCGCCGGCGAGCATGAGCGCGTCGCGATGCTCGCGGACCCACCTCACACGCCCGGTATCGGGCAGCGGCTTGCCGCCGACGGCAGCGCCGATGCCCCGTCCGAGGTCCGCCACCCATCGCCGAAGCGCGACCGCCCACGGGTATCGGCCGGTCACGAGCGCGATCAGGAGCGTGATCAGGACGATCGCGAGCAGGATCCCCGTGTACCGGAACAGGCTGCTCATCAGCTCGTCGGTGAGGACGCGAACGGATGGGAAGTCCTCTGTGTCGACGCGCTCGAACAGGCTGTCCCGGCCGAGGATCGCGAGCCGCCGGACGAGCACGAGCCCGACCGCTCCACCGACCGCGAGCTGGATCAGCGTTCGGCGGCGGCGTGTCGAAACCAGAAGGGTGACCGCGATCAACACCGGGATCAGGATCAGCAGCAGCACGAAGAGACGCTGGAAGGTGAACAGCGCCTGTTGCAGCGCCTCCAGATCCTGGCTGTCGTACACCTCGATCGTCCCGTAGGTCTCGGGAAGCTCGATCCCCAGCGCTTGCTCGAGAGCCGCGACCGCCGGACCGGGAGCGCTCCCCGCCTCGATCGTCGGGAGCGTGACGTCGCCCACGAGGTCCGTCGCCACCCCCTGGATCTGCACGAGCGCGAGGTTGATGAGCGGGACGAGGTTCAGCAGGACCTTGCCCTCGACGACGGACACCTGCTCCGTGTCGCCCCGAAGGATCGCCATGACCTGCGTGTGGACGAAGCGGTTGGCCTCGGTCCAGAACCTGTCGAAGGGCTCGCTCTGGACGATCCGGAGAACCTGCTCCTGGACGAAGCCTCGGAGCGCGTTGGTGATCGGGCCGGCAAGCACGGTCGCGCGCTCGCCGATCCCGGCGAGCGCGTTCGAGATCACGTCCTCGGCGTTCAGCGCCGCGAAGACCTGATCGGTGAGCCTCGTCGCGATCGAGGTCTGCACCGCGGGATCGTCCGCGAGCGGAGCCACGGTCGCCACGTAGCGATCGGTGTTCAGGATGGTCCGACGGCCCCAGGCGGCGGGCACCGTGACCGTGAAGACCACGACCGTGAGCACCACGAGGATCGACGCAAGGATCCGGCGCAGGCGGTGACGCTTCTGGGGCCGGCCCTCGAGCGTCTCGACCTGCTGCGCGAGCTCGTCGCGCTCGGCCTTCAGCCGTTCGAACTCGGATCCGGTGTCGTCGGACCCGTTCCCCGACGTCGTGCCTCCGTCGCTCACGGTCGCCTCCGTTCCTCCAAGGGACGCCCAACATCGATAACGGGTTCGGGCACCAGGAGCCTAGGGCTCATCGGCGGCGGGCGCATCCTCACGAACGGATGAGCGTCACGAGGTTCCGGTCGGTTCGGGTGGGCTTGTTCCGCCGGTTCCGCCGGCCTCGCCACCCACATCCGCGATCTCGACGGACCCGTTCATCGTCGGGTGGACGATGCAGAGGAAGTAATAGGACCCCGGGTCGATCGGCGGCACCGAGTACTCCACGGTCGTCGGACCCGCGACGATCTCGCCGTTGAACAGCTCCTCGGACAGCGAGTCGTCGGTATAGATCGCGATGTTGTGCTGGTCCGGATCCCGGTTCTCGAACGTGATCGTCGTCGGCGTCGAGGGCGGCAGCTCGATCGTCGAGGTGTCGAACGCGATGCCCTGTGCGACGACCGTGACGCCGCCGGGGCCGCCCTCGCCGTCGCCGTCTCCCTCTCCGCCGCCCTCGCCCTCGACGGCCTCGAGCTCGCCCGTCATGTCCGGGTGGATCGAGCACCGGAACGCGTACGGGCCGGGCTCGAGCGCTCCGACCATGTAGTCGACCTGACGAACCCCCGTCACGACCTCCCCATCGAAGACCGGCGCCCCGGTCAGCTCCGGGTTGTCGAAGATGTCGACGTCGTGCTGGGTCTGCGCATCCTGGTTGTGGAACCGGAGCGTGAACGGCTCGGCCGCCGGAGCCGTGAGCGACGTCGGCTCGAACGCGATGTTGGCCGCGGCGAGCGCCACCACGGCGTGCTCTTCATCCCCCTCTTCGTCCTCACCCGCGACCACGGCCAGCGCGATGCCGCCCGCGAGCATCGCGACACCGGTGACCGCGCCGACCATCGCACCGAGCGTCGACAGGTGGACGCGCTTCCGCGCCGCCGCGATCGACGCGGCGGCCACGATGCCCATCGCGACGACGAGCGCGGTGAACGTCGCAGCCGTGGGCGTCAGCGAGAGCAGGATCCTCGAGAGCCCGTACAGGACGGCTCCGATCACGACGACGATCCCGATGGGCAACAGGACGGGCAGGAACAGACGATCGCGGAAGGCCGGCTTCATCGCGCGAGCCCCGAGCGCAGGTCGCGTTCGACCTCGCGGAGCGCGAGCGCGTCCCACCCGTCCCGCTGCTCCCGCGCGTACCACCGGAAGAAGATCGTCGCGATGAACCCCCACAGGATCAGGCCGCCGACGATCTTCATCGTGAGGCCGGCCACGAGCTGATCGGTCAGCGCCGACATCCCCCAGATGCGCGGGAAGGCGCCGTACTCCGGGTAGAGCAGCGTGTGCCCGAACGTGAGGAACGACGCCGGGACCGTCGGCGCCAGCGACTGCGCGAACAGGTAGAGCATCTGGCCCGGGGGCGAGAGCGACGGGAGCTCGACGAGCGGCGAGAGCAC
>DATFEU010000035.1:0-4091 GCA_035250725.1 Actinomycetota bacterium | reverse complement strand
GGCTCGACCTCGTCGACCTCGGCCGCCGCCGCGCCGAGCGTGAGGATGTTGAGGTCGTCCTGTGCGCGCTCGCGGGCTGCGGCCGAGAAGTGCGAGAAGAGCCGGGTGTAGTCCCCGTCCTCCCAGCGCTCGGGCTCGACGAACGCGGTTCGATACAGGTCCTCGATCGAACGGCGTACCGCCTCGGCGGGCTCGGTGTAGCCCTCCGCGGCAACCCGGTGCCGGTCGACCGGGGAGACCCGGAGTTTCACGAGACGAAGGGACAGCTCGGGCGCGGACTGGATCACCGGTCCGGCGGCGGGAGCCTCCCGCGGCGCCTCACCGTCTCCCTGCCTGGGCGGCGGAGCGGTGCATGAAGCCGTCGCGACCACGGCGGCGAGGGCTGCGGGCACGAACCGTCGTCTCGGTGGAACGGTGAAGGCTCCTTGGTCCGAACGCTTCCTGGTGCCGAGCCGGACGAAGATACACGCTCACCCGGCCCTCGTCGGGGATATCCAGCTTCCATCTCCCTCGCGTGATCCGGCCTCGGGACGGGAACAGGGGCGGCCGAGTGCCGCCCCTGTTCGCATCAGCTTCGAAGCCGCGTGAGGAAGTGCCGCGCATCTCGGTGTCGTGGTACGACCCGAGACGGGCGTGGTACTCGTCGTTGTCGTAGCCCGCTCCGTTGCGGCGGAGAGCCGCCCGATCGACTCAGATGTCGAGGACGTCGCCCTCGCCGGCGATCATGCACCGCTCCGGCGGGACCCCCCACGTCGCGAGCACGTCGTCGCGCATCGCCTCGAGCACCTCGTCGGAGTGCATGGGATCGTGGTGGAACAGGAGCAGGCGGTCGACGCCGGCCCGTTCGGCGAACCGAGCCACCTGATCGGTGGTCGAGTGCCCCCAGCCCTTCCTCGTGCGGTACTGCTCGGTCGAGTACTGGCAGTCGTGGATCAGCAGGTCGGCCCCGTGAGCGAGCGAGAAGCCCGAGATCCATTCGGGCGCGTCCGACGCGATGTCGCTGCCGAGCGCCGGTTCGTGGTCGGTGAGGTAGGCGAGCACCTTCCCCATGGACTCGATGCGGAACCCCACCGTCGGGCCCGGATGGATGATCGCGTTCGAGTTGAACCGGGCACCGTCGATCGTCCACTCGGACTCCGACGCGTCGTGATAGGTGATCTTCGACGGCACCTCGGACAGATGGACCGGGAACAGGGGCGGCGAGAAGTACATCGCGATCCGCTCCTCGAGCGAGGCGACGGGGGACGCCGGACCCCAGATGTGCAGCTCGGTCTCCGACCGCCAGATCGGCTCGAACATGCCGAGCCCCTCGAGGTGGTCCACGTGCAGGTGGGTGAGCAGCAGGTGCATCCGCTTGCAGCCCTCGCCGACGAGCCGCATCCCGAGCTCGCGGATGCCGGTGCCGGCATCGAGGATCACGACGTCGCATCCGGGCGGTCGAACCTCGATGCACGACGTGTTGCCGCCGTAGCGCTTCGTGCTGCTTCCGGGGGAGGCGAGAGAGCCGCGGCTCCCCCAGATCTTCACGTTCACCGGCGATCCTGTTCGAGCAGCCAGACGATCACGAACGTGCCGACGAAGTCCTCCGTGTGGGCGAACAGCGGGAACGTCGCGTTCTCGATCCGCAGGGGCGACCCGTCGCGTGACGTGAACGTGACGACGCCGTGCGCCGGCTCGCGCTTCAGCATCGTGATGCCGAGCGGGAGGTTCTCGAAGGCGACCAGCTCGCCCGCATCGTCCCGGGGTTTCGCCTGCGTCATCCATTCGGCGGCGGTCATCCCCGCCCCCTCGATGAACGGGCGGCCCGTCAGCCGCTCCGCGCTCTCGTTGTAGTAGATGATCGTGCCCTCCTCGTCGAGCAGGAACACGGCCGTGGCGATCTGTGCCGCGAAGGCTCGCGCGAGGATCAGGACGAGGTTGCGCTGGGCGGGTGCCTCCTCCACGGCCGCTCAGCCTAGTACGAAGGCCGGCAGCCCGTCGGTCCGTGTCGGGCACCCGTGCGCCCGATGAGCTCCGGCGCATGCACGCCGGGTCCGGACCCAGCCGGGCCGACCTTCAGCTCGAGCCGGTCGAGCCGGATCGGTTGCGTTCGTCCAGGATCCGCACCGTCTCGCACCCCATGCGGGCGAGCCGCTCGATCGGTTCCGCGCTCACGTCGAACGTCGCCCCCGGGACGAACTCCCCCGCCTCGTTCTTGTCCTCGACGGCGTCGGAGACGAGCGCCAGCGCGCCGGCCCGCAGTCCCCAGATCCGGGCGAGGACGAGCAGGACGCTCGTCTCCATCTCGGCCGCGAGCGCGTTCGTCCGCGCGATGTCGGCGTAGCGCTCGCGCCATCCGGACTGCTCGTAGCCGCCGAACGCCGACCCGGGCTCCGGCACGTAGAACAGGTCGGTCGAGAACGCGGTGCCGACGTGATGAGGCGCGCCCAGCCCCCGCGCGGCCGCGATGGCGGCGCTCACGACCTCGTGGTGGGCCACCGCCGGGTACTCGAGCGGCGCGTACAGGGCGGACGCGCCGTCGGCCCGGATCGCGGAGTCGAAGATCGCGATGTCCCCGACGCGCGCGTGCCGCTGGAGCGACCCGCAGGTCCCGATCCGGACGAACGTCGTCGCACCGACGCGGGCGAGCTCCTCGAGCGCGATCGCGGTGGAGGGCGCGCCGATGCCCGTCGAGGTGCACGAGATCGGCGCGCCGCGGTAGACGCCCGTGTACGTCACGTACTCGCGGTTGCTCGCGACCTCGCGGGCCTCGTCCCAGGCCGACGCGACCACGGCAACGCGTCCCGGGTCGCCCGGGAGCAGGATCGTGGGAGCGACGTCGCCCGGCGCGAGCTTGACGTGGTACTGGAGGCTCACCGCCCGACGGCCTTCGCGTCGGCGTCGCGTTCGGCCAGGATGCGCACGATCTCCGATCCCATCCGTGCGAGGTGCTCGATCTCGTCGCCGCCGTGCTCGAACTGGTGCTCGGGTTCGAACGAGCCCTCCTCGCCCGAGACCTTCAGCACGTTGTCGAGCACGACCGCGATGCCGCCGGCGCGCAGACCCCAGACCCGCGCGAGCACGAAGATCACGCTCGCCTCCATCTCGGCGGCGACGACGTTCAGGCGCTTCAGGTCCTCGAAGTGCTCTCGCCACGACGACTGCCAGTAGTCGCCGAACGACGACCCCGGACGCCCGTGCATCGCGTAGAAGGTGTCGGCCGTCCGCGTGGTGCCGACGTGGTACCTCAGGCCGAGCGCCTCGCCCGCCGCGACGCCTGCCTCGACGACGTCGTGGCTCGCGACCGCCGGGAACTCGAGCGGCGCGTACAGGCGTGACGCGCCGTCGTAGCGCGCGGCCGAGTCGAAGATCGCGATGTCGCCGTTGCGAACGCGGTCCTGGAACGTGCCGCACGTCCCGATCCGCACGAACGTCGTCGCGCCGACGCGCGCGAGCTCTTCCATGGCGATCGCGGTCGACGGACACCCGATCCCGGTCGACGTGCACGAGATCGGCACGCCCCGGTACGTGCCGGTGAAGGTCACGTATTCGCGGTTGCTCGCCACCTCCCTCGCCTCGTCCCACATCGACGCGACGAGCGGCACCCGTCCGGGATCGCCGGGCAGCAGCACGTATGGCGCGACGTCGCCGGGCGCGAGCTTCAGGTGGTACTGCAGGCTCATCCGCGGACTTCTATCACCCCTCCGCACCGGGGGGCTACCGCTCGCGCTGCGCGCTCGCATCCGCGTCAGCGTCCTGAGCCCCCCGGGCCCCCGGCGGCGCCATCTCCGCACGCACCCCGAGCAGACGCACGGGGCGGTCGAGCTCGAACCGCTCGAGCGCGCGGAGCGCGGCCGACCGCAACGCCTCCGGCTCCATCGTGGGCTCCTCGAGCGCGACGCCGCGGGTGCTCGTGAAGAAGGGCGCGAACCGCACCTTCACCGTGATGTGCGTCGCCGGGCGCTCCTCGAGCCGGAGGTCGTCGAGGACCGCGTCGGCCAGCCGCACGGTCTCGCGCCGGACCTCCTCGGGATCGGTGAGGTCCCGCTGGAACGTGCGCTCGCGGCCGTGACCCTTGGCCGTCCGGCCCTCCGGATGCACCCGCGCCGAGC
>DATFEU010000099.1:0-6868 GCA_035250725.1 Actinomycetota bacterium | reverse complement strand
GATGACCGCCGGCACCGTCGCGAGGCCGGCGAGCTTGGCGGCACGGAGGCGCCGTTCGCCGGCGATGAGCTCGAACCCGGTCCCGACCTTCCGAACCACGATCGGCTGCAGGACGCCGACCTCCTGGATCGAGAGCGCCAGTGACTCGAGTGCCTCGTCCTCGAACGAGGTCCGCGGCTGGCGCGGGTTCGGGGCCACCGCCTCGACCGGGATCTCGAGCAGCCCACTTCCCTCCTCCACCGCGCCCGGCAACAGCGCCGAGAGCCCCCTGCCCAGCCCGCCTCGCTTCATGACCTTCCTCCTCTGCGGAACAGCCCACGCAGCCGCTTGCCGGCTCCTTCGGCCTCCTGGCGCTCGGCCCCGTCCTCCCCATCCGGCTCGGGATCAGGCTGAGGCATCTGCGCGGGCGCCGCCAGCACCGGAGCCGTGGGTTGGACCTCCGCCGGAGCCTCCGCGCCGCCCTGAGGTTCGGCCTCACCGTTGGCTTCGGGGGTCGGCGCCGGTACGTCCGTCAGCGGTGCGGGCTCGACCTCAGCCGCCGGGGCAGACCTCTCGGCATCGGGCTCCGGCCTGGGCGGCTCCTCGGGCGTCGGGTCACCCTTCACGGTCATCTCCTCCGCCTCGTCCCCTTCATCCGCGGTCTCCGTCGCGGATCGCTCGGACCCGGGCGAAGGCTCCAGGTCATCCTCATCAGAAGGGATCGGCGGGGTCTCCGGGCCGTCTGGGTCGACGAGCGGGCGGGGTGCCCGCGCCGCCACGTGCTCGGACGGAGGCGCGACCATCTCGGGGATCTCCTCCATGGCCGGCAGCGGGGACTCGTCCGGGGGCCGCTCGTGCACCTCGCGGGCGAGCTGCCGATACGACTCGGCGCCCTTGGACCCCGGGTCGTAGCTCGTGATCGGGAGGCCGAATCCCGGGGCCTCCGAGATGCGGACGGTCCTGGGGATGATGGTCCGATACACGCGGTCCCCGAAGAACTTGCGGACCTCCTCGACCACCTGCTCCGAGAGCTTCGTTCGAGGGTCGAACATGGTCATCACGATCCCGGTGAGCCGAAGGCCGGTGTTGACGTTCTGCTGCACGATGCGGACGTTCCGAAGCAGTTGCCCGAGCCCCTCGAGCGCGTAGTACTCGCACTGGATGGGGACGATGAGCTCCTCGGCGGCCGCGAGCGCGTTCACGGTCAGCAGGCCGAGGGAGGGCGGGCAGTCGAGGAGGACGTAGTCGTACGCGTCGTGTCGAAGCGGTTCGATCGCCCGCCGGAGACGCTGCTCCCTGGAGAATTGGCTCACGAGCTCGATCTCGGCGCCCGCAAGGTCGATCGTGGACGGGATCGCGAAGAGATTGTCGAGCTGGGTGGCGACGATGGCCCCCTCGATCGGTGCCTCGGCGGCGAGCACGTCGTAGACGGTCACGTCGCGGGCATCGTGCCGGATCCCGAGGCCGGTCGAGGCATTGCCCTGCGGGTCGAGATCAACAACCAGAACCTTGAGATCGAGCTCGGCCAAGGCGGCGCCCAGGCTCACGGCGGTCGTGCTCTTGCCGACGCCGCCTTTCTGGTTGGCGATCGCGATGATCCGCGCGACGCGAGCTCCCCCGCCGCTGCCATCCGGCCCCGGACGAGACTTGGTCGCGGCCTTCCGGCCCGAACTGCTTGGCTTGCGTTGCGCCGCAGTTCGCCCGGAAGAGGACTTCTTGGACGTTGACGACGACGAACGGGCGGCCTGGGAAGGTGAGGGCTTCGTCACTGCCGGGCCATGATAACCAGCGGCCCTGCGCTTTCAAGCACGGGGGTGCTGAGCACCTCGAGGACCCGTGCGTTCGAGGGGATCCCGGCGCCCCGTGCACCTGCGGACGAGCTCGGCCGGTCCCGTAGGCTCTTCGTTTCCTCGCCGACTCCGGCGAAGTAGACGAGGCGCCCGCCGGGCCGAAGGAGTGGCTCGGCGAGCTCCCACGCGCGGGCGGCGGGGGCGAACGCTCGAGCGAGACAGACGTCCACCGGCTCGCTCAGGGCCTCGACTCGCGCGCCGAAGGCGGTGGCGTTCGAGACACTGAGCTCCTCGATCGCGAGCTCCAGGAAGGCGACCCGACCTCGACGGCTGTCCACGAGGCCCACGTGGACTTCCGGACGGGCGATGGCGATTACGAGCCCGGGGAGCCCCGCACCGGCGCCCAGGTCGTAGGCGTCACCCGCCCCCGCCAGCAGCGGAGCGGCGCGAAGCGAATCGAGGACATGCCGAGACCTGATCTTCCGGATATCGCTCTCCGCGATCAGACCCATGGGTACCGCTCGTTCCACGAGCATCCGCTCGTACCGCAGGAGCTTCTGGAGCTGGTCGTCCTCCAAGCTGGCCCCGAGCCGGCCGGTCTGCTCCCGGAGAGCCGCGGCTTCGAACGCGTGTTTCACGTGAAACGGGACCTTCAGGTCCGAGCGTTCACGCGCGGGGGCGGATCACGACCCGCCGGTCCGCGCCCTCGCCCTCGCTGGAGCTCTCTGCCCCGGTGACCTCGGCAACCGTGTCGTGGACGATCTTCCGAAGGAACGCGTTCATCGGCTCCAGCGTCTCGCTCCGGCCGGACTGGGCGACACGCTGGGCGCTCTCCCGGACCCGGATCGTGAGCCGGTCGAGCTGCCGCTTGCGATAGTCCTCGACGTCGACCACGACGCGCGGCCGGACCTCGAGCCGCTGTCCGATGACGGCGCGGGTGAGCTCCTGGAGCGCCTCCAAGGTCTGTCCGTGTCGCCCGATCAACAGACCCATGTCCTCGTCATCGGGATCCGCGCCGATGACGTCGACGTACATCGTGCCGCCCTCGGCCGCCGGCTCGACCGTAGCGGCGATGCCCATCCGCTCGAGCAGCCCATCGAGGAACTCGGCCGCCAGCTCCGCCTGGTCCTCGAGATCCTCCTCGCTCACGGGGTCGGGACGCGATCGAACGCGGACCACGACGACGGCTTCCTGGGCGCCTACCCCGAAGACGCCCTGGCGAGGCTCCTGGACGACCTCGACATCGGCCTCCTGCTCGCTGACGCCCAGTTCAACGAGGGCGGCCTCGACGGCCTGCTCAACGCTTTGGCCGCTTCTTCGGATCTCCTCCACCGCCACCTCCGTTGCCGGGTTTACGGGGCCCGGACCCCGGCTTCTTGGTCCCGGGCTTCGGCGTTCCGGACTTCGGGTTCCCGGGCTTCCCACTCCCCGGCTTCGCCCCGGGATCACGCCGCTGCCGCTCTTTCTCCGCCCGGTCCATCATCGAGGCCATGAACCCCTTCTTCTCGGCCTTCTGCGGCTTCGAGCGAGCGTTAGCCGTCATGTCCTCTTCCGACGGGCGCGACTTCAGCATGAAGTGCTGCTGCCCGATCTGCCACAGGTTCGAGGTCGTCCAGTAGAGCACGAGTCCAGCGGGGAAGAAGATCCCGAAGACGCCGAACAGGATCGGCATCACCTTCAGCAGGGCCTGCTGCTGCGACGACGCGGCTCCCGGGGGGCTCGCCTTCTGCATCTGCCGTTGCTGGTAGAAAGTGGTGGCGAACATCAGGACGGCGAAGACGTAGTACGGCACGCGCTCGAGCGGGCTGGTGGCACAGTCGACGGGGTAGACGATCTCGACCGCCTCCCCATCCGGTCCGGTGACCCGATCCGGCAACGTGCTGGGTGCCTCCTGCCAGGGGAGCCCGGCGGAACACAGGAGGTTGGTCGCCAGGAACGTCGTGCCCTCGGGTGGTCCGGGGAGTTGGAGCTCGTCGATCTGGGCCTGGCCCGTGATGGGCTCGCCGTTCGGATCGCAGACGGGGATCTGCTGCGGGATCTGCTGGCTGACCGCCACGCACAGCTCGCTCTCGAGCGGCACGTGGATCGGGTGCTGCGGCCAGCGCAGGACCGAGTACATCGCGATGAGGATCGGGAACTGCAGCAGGACCGGCCAGCACCCCGAGAACGGGTTCACCCCGTACTCGCGGTAGAGCTTCATGATCTCTTCCTGTTGACGCTGCTTGTTCCCCTTGAACTTCTGCTGGATCTGCTTGATCCGCGGCTGCACGATCTGCATGTGCTGCATCGAGCGGATCTGCTTGATGCCGAGGGGGAGCAGGACCAGTCGGATGACGACCGTCAACAGGATGATTGAGACCCCGTAGTTCGGGACGAGCTCGAAGATCTTGGCGAGCACCCAGCCGAGGGCATCGAGCAGCGCCTGCCAGGGCGCGAACGCCATCACCGGGGCCTACCGCTGGTTACTACTACGTCATACTCACGGGACGAGCGCGCCGGAGGAACGTGGTCGACGCCCCCCTTGGTGAACGGGCCGCATCGCGCGATCCGCCACGCAGCCAACGCGGTCCCGCGAACGGCTCCGTGGGTCCTGATCGCCTGCTCCGCGTAGCGCGAGCAGGTGGGGGAGAAGCGACACTGCCCGCCCAGCCAACCCGAGAGCGTCACCTGGTAGAGGCGGATCAGGCCGACCAGCAGGATGCGGACCGGCGCTCCGAGCGTCCACAGGACCCCGTGGACACGCCTCACCGACGGATCACCTGCGCGCGCGTGAGCAACCCCTCGACCTCCGACACCAGCTCGTGCGTCCGGGCTCCGGCGATCGTCGCCCTGGCGACCAGGACCACGTCGTTCCCCTCCACGACCCTGGGCGCGAGCTCCCGCCACGCGGCCCGCAGGATGCGCCGGGCCCGGTTGCGAAGGACCGCGCCGCCGATCCGGCGGCCGGCGACGGATGCCGCCGATCCGGTCCCGGGCGCGACAAACAGTACCACCCGGTCTCCGTGGAATGCCTTGCCCTCGCTGAGGACGCGATCGATGTTCGTCTCGCCCGACCGGCTAGGCGGACAGGCGGGCACGGCCCTTCGCGCGGCGTCGCGCCAGGATCGATCGACCCGCCCGTGTCCGCATGCGGACGCGGAATCCGTGCCGCTTGTGACGGCGACGGTTGTTCGGCTGGAAGGTTCGTTTGGCCATGGTCTCGAAAGGTGGTCGGCGAAGCGGCCTCGGTGGACCGGTCGGCGAAGTATATACCGGGAGCCCCGGCCGACGGCCCTCGGGCTGCGCCGGGGGAGAAAGTGTGACAAGAGCCCCCGACGGGCGAGCGGTTGGGAAAACCGCGGTGCTATCATCCGCGCGCTTCCCTCCGGCGACGCGGATCCTCCCCGCGCGGAGCCACGCCTTCCCCCAGAGTTTCCACATCTGTGGAAAGGCGCTGTGGATATCTAGTGGCGGTCGCATCGTACGAGGAGGCAGCCGAGCGGACGTGGGCGCACGTCGTCGAGCGCGCCCAGGCCGAGCTCAGCGAGAGCTCGTTCTCGATGTGGTTCCAGGGCGTCCGGGCGACGAGCCTGCACGACGGCGTCCTCGAGGTGGTCGCGCCGTCCGAGTACGTCCGCGAGTGGCTCGCGAAGAACTACGTCGAGCTGATCCAGCAGGCGGCAACCGAGGCGCTCGGACTTCCCGTCCGCGTCGAGCTCGGCGCGGCACCGCCGGAGGAGGCTCCGCCCCAACTCGGATCACCCGCGCCCTCGTCTCGCGAGGCTGAGCGCGCCCCGGCGCCGGCCGCCCCGTCCGCGGGGCCGTCGTCGTTCGGCGCCCCGGGGCTTCCGTTCCCGAACTACACGTTCGGGAGCTTCGTGGCGGGCCCGTCGAACCGGTTCGCGCACGCCGCCGCGATGGCGGTGGCCGATACGCCGCCGTCGAAGGCGTACAACCCGTTGTTCATCTACGGCGGCGTGGGGCTCGGCAAGACGCACCTGCTCGTCGCGATCGGGCATCAGATGTTCGGGCTTTCCCCTCGCCTCCGCGTGAAGTACGTGACGAGCGAGAGCTTCATGGCCGAGTTCATCAAGGCGGTGCGCGAGCGCCAGGGCTACCAGTTCGCTGCCCGCTACCGCGACGTCGACGTGCTGCTCGTGGACGACATCCAGTTCCTCGCCAAGCGCGAGGAGACGCAGACCGAGTTCTTCCACACGTTCAACGCGTTGCACCAGAAGGACCGGCAGATCGTGATCGCCTCGGACCGGCCGCCCCAGGAACTCGGGATGGAGGAACGGCTGCAGTCGCGCTTCCGCCTCGGACTGTGCGTCGACGTCCAGCCTCCCGACCTCGAGACGAGGATCGCGATCCTGCAGCTCAAGGCCCAGCGCGACCAGCTCCGGGTCCCCGACGACGTCATGGAGCACATCGCGAGCACGTTCGATCAGAACATCCGAGAGCTCGAGGGCGCCCTGGTCCGGGTCGTCGCCTGGGCCGACCTGACCGCGCAACCGATCACGATCGGCCTCGCCGAGAAGGCTCTGGAGGACCTTCGCCCGCAGGCCGAGGCCGAGATCGCGGCCGACGTGATCCTCGAGGAGAGCGCCCGCTACTTCGGCCTCTCGGTCCAGGACCTCATCTCCCCGAACCGCTCCCGGCCGCTCACGACGGCTCGGCACGTCGCGATGTACCTCATGCGCGAGTGCAGCGGGCAGTCCCTCGTGAAGATCGGCGAGACCTTCGGCGGCCGGGACCACACCACCGCCCGTCACGGGATCTTGAAGGTCGAACGCGACATGCGGGCGCGAACGGCCACCTACCGGCAGGTTCAGGACCTGTCGCGGATCATCCGGGGCCGGGCCCGGGCCGGAGCGTGAGACGT
The DNA here is from genome assembly GCA_035250725.1 of Actinomycetota bacterium. Taxonomy (GTDB): domain Bacteria; phylum Actinomycetota; class UBA4738; order UBA4738; family HRBIN12; genus DASSJM01. The sequence continues at coordinate 238 of DATFEU010000099.1, read as the reverse complement.
GGACGAGTGTGTGGGAACCGAGAGGATGCCGGTGGACGGGACCCGGGCATCGACCGCCCTATCCACGTTCTTCCCCATCCTCTCCACATGTCGGAGAGGGCCACTACGCTCGGGATACGGGGTGGTTCTCCCCGTTTCCCACGCCCCTACTACTACTGAGTAAGGATGGAAGAGCCCCGTAGAAGCAGTCAGGAGGTGGATCGGTGAAGTTCCGTTGCGATCGTGACGCACTTTCCGA
>DATFEU010000349.1:0-6104 GCA_035250725.1 Actinomycetota bacterium | reverse complement strand
CGCGCAGTCCGAGGGAGCGAACGGGTACCGCCCGCGGACGAGGAACGAGCCGCCGGCGGGCGGACGCAGGCGGACCACGTCCACGGCCGAGCCGGCCGGACCCGTCGGAACCGTCGAGCCGGTGGGAGCCGGCGTCGTCGGCTCGGCCGGCGGGGTCGTTCCGACCGGCCCTGTCGTCGGTTCCGGGGACGGCGTCGTCGAGGTGCACGCTTGCAGGGACAGGACGACCGCGACGAGCGCTCCGGCGGATCGAAGTGCCCTGGCTCGCACGCCCGCACGCTACCAACCGGCCGCGGGACCGGCGCCTCCCCCACTAGGCTGGGTTCACGCCGTGAGCCTCACTCAGATCCCGGAGCTTCGGATCGAGCTCGGTTCCGCCGCGCAGGCGGTCGAACGGGCCGGCCGGCGCGTGGCCGACCTCCTCCTTCGGCAGGAGGACACGGGTCGCGGGGTGCAAGGGCTCGAGTGGTCGATCGCCGAGACCGCCGCGCACCTCGCCGCCCGGACCGGGCGGTTCGCCCGATACCTCGCGGGATCGAACGCGCCGGAGGGGCCGATCTCCCAGATCGCGACCGAGAACGAGCAGGACGTCCGGGAACGCGGTGCCCGGACGCTGGGCGAGCACGTCGAGGAGCTCCGGTCCGACCTCGCCGCCTTCGTCACGGCGTCACGGGGCCGGTTGGGCTCGGACCCGTTCCCCTGGTACTCGGGCGCGACGATCGACGTCGCGACCGCGACCGGGCTCCTGCTCGGCGAGCTCGACGTCCACGGGTTCGATGTCGCCAGGACCGTCGGAACGAGCTGGCCGGTCCCCGCGGCCGACGGACGCACGATCGTCCGAGCGGCGGTCGTCCTCGCTCCGCTCTACGTGGACCCCGAGGCGACGCGCGGGGTCTCGGTCACGTTCCGGATCGCCGTGCGGGGAGGCCCCGCCTTCCGGATCCGCTTCGACGACGGGACCGCGACCGTCGAGGCTGCGGCGGGAGAGGCGGACGCCACGATCCGGGTCGACCCCTTCTCGCTCGTGCTCGTCTCGTACGGACGGGTCAGCAAGTGGCGCGCGATGGCGACCGGCAAGCTGTTCGCGACCGGACGCCGGCCGTGGGCCGCGCTCGACTTCGACCGGTACTTCCTGCCTCCGTAGGACGGGCCCGGCGGGTCGACGCAGGGGTGTAGGCTCGTTCGCGATGGACGAGCCGAGGATCGTCGTTCGCAAGGACGGGCCGTACCGGGTGGAGGGCGCCGTGCAGATCCTCCGCGCCGAGATCGTGGAGACCGACCGCGGCGAGCCGATCGCATGGAAGGACGGGCCCGCGTTCGAGCCTCCCGACGAGGAGCTCGTCGAGCTCTGCCGGTGCGGACGCTCGTCGAACAAGCCCTTCTGCGACTCGACGCACGAGCGGATCCCGTTCGACGGGACCGAGGTGGCGGACCGCGGACCGATCTCGGCCCGCCGGCAAACGTGGGAAGGCGAGGACGGCATCGTGCTCTACGACGACCTGTCCCTGTGCTCGAAGGCGGGGTTCTGCCGCAACGTGAGGACCGGCGTGTGGGAGATGATCGAGGAGGCGGACGACCCCGCGGTCCGCGAGGAGTTCATCGGCATGGTAGGCCGGTGTCCGTCCGGACGCCTCGCCTACGCTGTGCTCCCCGACACCGAGCCGGTCGAGGAGACGTTCGAGCCGTCGATCGGCGTCGAGCCGAACGGCCCGTACCGCGTCCGCGGCGGCATCCCGGTCGTGTCCGAAGACGGGACGCCCTACGAGGTGCGCAACCGACAGACGCTCTGCCGCTGCGGCCAATCCAGGAACAAGCCGTTCTGCGACGGCTCGCACAAGATCTTCGGGTTCAGCGACCCCGCGATGCCGGCCGACCGCGAGACGGCGTCCTGATCGCGGACCGGCGCTAGCCCTCCTGGGTCGCCGCCACCTGTCCCACGCGGGCCGCCTGACGAACCTCCTGCGCATGCGCCCGCCCCGGGATGAACCGGTTGGCGACCACGGCCGCAACGAGCAGCACGACCCCGCCCACGAAGAGCGAGACCCGGAAGCCGCTCATGAACGACTCGCGGAAGGCCTGTGCGACCGCGCCCTGCTGCTCGGGCGAGAGCCCGGCCAGAGCGGACGGGTCGAGCCGGCCTTGCCCGGCCGCGTTCTCGATCGGGGCCTGCTGCACGGGAGAGAGGCCGAGCGCGACGAGCGAGGGCTCGAGGGTCGCCTTCAGCCTGGTCGTGAGGATCGTGCCGAGCAGCGCGATCCCGAACAGCCCGCCCACCTCCCGTGACGTGTTCGTCGTGGCCGAACCGAGGCCGGCACGCTCGGGCCCGACCGAGTTCATCACCGCGGCGGTCATCGGCGCCATCGTCGAGCCGATCCCGTGGCCCATGATCGCGAACACCGGGAGCATCAGCAGGTAGGGCGTGTCCACGGACAGGCGCGACAGGATCAGCAGGCCGCTCCCCGCGAGGATCAGCCCGTAGGTCATCGGGATCCTCGAGCCGTGCTTGGATGCGTACCGGCCGGCGTTCGGCGCGGTGACGATGATCATCACGGTCATCGGCAGGAACCGGAGTCCGGCTTCGAACGGTGTGTAGCCACGGATCAGCTGCATGTACAGAGACATGAAGAAGAACGTCGCGAACATCCCGAGCGACACGCTGAACGCGACGCTGTTCCCGGCGGTGAACGCCGGGATGCGGAAGAAGCTGAGCGGCAGCATCGCCTTGGGACTTCGGCGCTCCCAGAGCAGGAACGCGATCCCCAGGACGGCCGAGGCCGCGAGCGACGCGACGATCACGGGGTCGGTCCAGCCGCGCTGGTTGGCCTCGATGAGTCCGTAGGTGGCGCCGAGCAGGGCGGCAGATCCGAGGAACAGCCCGGGTAGATCGAGCTCGCGGGTGATCTCCGACCTCGATTCGGTCACCGTCCGCGTCGCCACGAAGAACGCCACGATCCCGACCGGCAGGTTGAGGAAGAAGACCGACTGCCAGCCCAGGTGCTCCACCATGAGGCCACCGACCGTCGGCCCGAGCGCCAGTGCGAACGCGGAGGTGCCGGCCCACAGCCCGATCGCCTTCGCGCGCTCGTGCGGGGGGAACGTCACGGTGATGATCGACAGCGTCCCCGGCAGGAGCAGCGCCGCGCCGGCGCCTTGCAGGGCCCGGGCGGCGATCAGTTGGACGGTGGTCTGCGACAGGCCGCACAGCGCGGACGCGATGGTGAAGACCGCGAGTCCGAGCAGGAACACCTTCTTCCGCCCGTAGCGATCGCCGATGATGCCGCCCGTGAGGATGAGCGAGGCGAACGCCAGCACGTAGCCGTCGACGATCCATTGGAGCTCGCTCACGCCCGCGCCGAGCTGTCGACTGATCGTGGGGAGCGCGACGTTGACGACCGTGTTGTCGAGCATCGCCATGGCGAGGGCGAAGCTCATCGTGAGCAGGACGATGACCTTCTCGCGCGCGTTCTCGCCTTCGAATCCGAACACGGCGGCTCCCAGCGGTGGACGGCCGACCGGTCACTGTACCGGTCGCCGGTGGCAACCTTCCGGGCGGATCCGATGTTCCCCGGACCGCCGGCGCAGGGACCCGGAGCTTGCTGGGCGGCCTCGACGGCGTGGTGAGCCGTGAGGGGCTGAACGCGCGGGGGCGTGCCCTACGTCTTGCGGTAGAAGCGAACGCCGAGGAAGGAGAACACGGTGAGGAAGAAGACGAACCAGCCCACGGAGAACCACATGAGCTCGCCGAGCGGCTTCACGTCGGCGAACAGCGGGCTCGTCGCGGGCGAGTAGAGGTCGCCGAGCGTGAGCACCCGGATCGTGTCGACCCAGATCGTGACGGGGTTCCACTCGACGAAGGGCTTGAGCCAGTCCGGGAACGTCGCGAGCGGCACGAACGCGGTGCTCAAGAACACGAACGGGAACACGATCGTGAACAGCGCCGCCTGCACGGCCTCGATCGTCTTCAGCGACAGTCCCGCGAACGCCGACACCCAGGTGAACGCGTAGCCGACCGCGACGACGCCGATGAACGCGAGGAGTGCCTCGAATCCGCCCTCGTGGAGCCGATAACCGACGAGGAAGGCGACGACGAGCATCAGGATCGTCTGCACGAAGACCGAGACGGTGTCCGCGGCCGTGCGGCCGGCGAGCACCGCCGAACGCGCCATCGGCAGCGAGCGGAACCTGTCGATCAGACCCTTCTGCAGGTCGTCCGCGAGGCCCACGCCCGTCTGCGTCGCAGCGAAGATCGCGGTCTGGACGAAGATCCCGGGCATCAGGAAGTCCACGTACGGGACGCTCGGAGGCAGGATCAACTCGAACGTGCCGCCGAACACGTACACGAACAGCAGCACGAACATCACCGGCTGGATCGTCGAGAAGACGAGCAGGTCCGGCTTGCGCAGGTAGGTGACGAGGTTCCGCTTGGTGATCACCCACCAGTCGGACACGGTGGAGCCGAGCCTGCCGGGCGTGCGAACGGTCTCGACGACGGCGCTCATACCTTCTCCCGCTTCTTCTCCCGCCTGCGGCGCCCGCCGTCCTCGGGGGCTTGCTCGGCTTCGGCCTCCTCGGCGGCGTGGCCGGTCAGCGCGAGGAACACGTCGTCGAGGGTCGGCCGGCGGAGCGCCACGTCCGCGAGCTTGATCCCCTCGGCATCCAGCCGCCGGACCGCCTCGGTGAGGATCGCCGTCCCATCGGAGCCGACCGGCACGTTGATCTCGCCGCTGTTGTTGTCGACGTTGCCACCGCCCGGCCCCAGGCCGAGGACCGTTCCGGCCGCCTCGGCCGCGCGATCGCGTTCGGCCACGCGCAGCGCGAGCACCTCGCCGCCCACCCGGGCCTTCAGCTCGTCGGAGGTCCCCTCGGCGATCACCCGCCCGACGTCGATCACGGAGATCTTGTCGGCGAGCCGGTCGGCCTCCTCGAGGTACTGCGTCGTGAGCAGGATCGACGTGCCCTCCATCACGAGCTCGCGGATGATGTCCCACATCTCCAGCCGGCTCCGCGGGTCGAGGCCGGTCGTCGGCTCGTCCAGGAACAGCACCTGCGGCTTGCCCACCAGGCTCGCCCCGAGGTCAAGCCGGCGACGCATGCCGCCCGAGTACGTCTTCGCCGTCCGGTGCGCGGCGTCGGACAGCTCGAACCGCTCGAGGAGCTCCTCGCCACGCCGCTTCGCCTCGGCGGCCGGCACGTGGTACAGCCGCCCGACCATCTCGAGGTTCTCGAGCCCCGTGAGGTTCTCGTCGATCGCCGCGTTCTGCCCGGCGAGGCCGATCACGTGCCGAAGCTCCTCGGCCTGGCGCACGACGTCGAGGCCGGCGACGGTCGCGCGCCCGGCGTCGGGATGCAGGAGCGTCGTCAGGATGCGGACGGCGGTCGTCTTGCCGGCGCCGTTCGGCCCGAGCAGCCCGAACACGGTGCTCGGCGGGACCTGCAGGTCCACGCCTCGCAGCGCCTCGACCTTGCCGAACCTCTTGACGAGGCCCTCGACGATGATGGCCGGGTCGGTCATGGAGTTCCCAAGGTTACCGACTGCGTCAACCGCCGGAACTCATCGCCGCGACCATCGTTTCCTGACCCTCGGCCAGCCGCTCGATCCGGTCGCCCGCGAGGCGGAGCCCGCCGTACCGGACGTCCTCGTACGCGCGCGTGAGCTCGGCGAACGGGGCCGCGCAGGCCGGGAAGGCTGCCGCTACCGCGGGCACGAACTCGGCCGGCGTCTGCCACGCCTCCTTCGCCACCTCCCGGTTCCGGAGGGCGCCGAGCGTCTCCGCGTACCACCGCCGGACCGTGTCCGCGGGCAGCTCTCGACGCAGTCGCGGTAGGACCTGCACCGGTTCCTCGTCGAGCGCCGAAGCGGTGGCGCTCGCCGGGACGGCGCGCTCGGGTTCGGCGTCGCCGCCTTTCGGGCGGAAGCGGCGGATCACGCGGAAGACCGCGTACCCGATCGCCGCGAACGCGAGGAAGCCGAGGATCCGCTGGAAGACCGTGGGGCCCTCGCTCCGCCCCGCCTCGTCGGCCGCCTGGGCCGCGTTGCGGCGGAGGTCCTCGAAGAACTCGCGGACCCGCTCGGGATCGATCCCGAGCCGGTCCACCAGCCAGAA
>DATFEU010000067.1:0-4061 GCA_035250725.1 Actinomycetota bacterium | reverse complement strand
GCTCGCGCGAGAGACCGCCCGGCTCCCGCAGGTCGAGCTCCACGCACCCCGGTCGGTGATCGGCAAGAACACCGTGGACGCGATCCAGTCCGCGCTGATCTTCGGCACGGCGGCCGAGGCCGACGGGATGATCGAGCGGATGCGGAAGGAACTCGGGGGCAGCGCGACGGTCGTGGCGACCGGCGGCCTCGCGTCAGCGATCGTCCCCCAGTGCCAGTTCGTCGATGAGCAGGACCCGTGGCTCACGCTCGAGGGGCTCCGGCTCGTGTTCGAACGCAACGTCGGGTCCCCAGATGCCTGACGAACCATCCTCGGGGGGCGACGAACCCACCGGCAGGCAGCGCGAGGTTCTGAAGGCGCGGCGCGAGAGCCGCGAACGACTGGGCGACAAGGCCTTCGCGCTCAACCTCCGCGAGGCGCTCGGCGTCGACGAGCCGGACATCGTAGCGACGATCCGCGACGCACACGACGATCTTCCCGTCGACACGCTCACCGACGACCGTCGGACCGTGGCGGGACGTCTGGTGCTGAAACGCGACATGGGCAAGCTCGCGTTCCTCGTGCTGCGGGATCGGACCGGCGACCTCCAGCTCGTCGTGAATGAGCAGAGCGATGCCGCGGCACGCGACCTGCTCCCCGACGTCGACCTCGGCGACATCGTCGGGGCGACCGGCCGTGTCGGAACGACGCGGAAGGGCGAGCTCTCGATCTTCGTCGACTCGTTCGCGATGCTGACGAAAGCGCTCCGGCCGTTGCCCGAGAAGTGGCACGGCCTGAAGGATCAAGAGCTCCAGCAGCGGCAACGCGCTCTGCACCTCGCCTCCGATCTCGAAGCTCGTGGGCTGGTCGACGCGCGCGCGAAGACGCTCCGGGCGATCCGCGCCTATCTGGACGAGCGCGGCTTCGTCGAAGTGGAGACGCCGGTCCTGCAGACGATCGCCGGCGGCGCGATGGCGCGGCCGTTCGTCACCCACCACCGTGAGCTCGACATGGACCTGTACCTGCGGATCTCCCTCGAGCTCTTCCTGAAGCGCCTGCTCGTCGGGGGGCTCGAACGCGTCTACGAGATCGGTCGGAACTTCCGCAACGAGGGCGTCGGGTGGAAGTACAACCCCGAGTTCACGATGCTCGAGCTCTATCAGGCCTACGCGGACTACGAAACGATGATGGAGGTCACGCGCGAGCTCGTGCAGGCGAGCGCGCGCGAGGTCGCTGGGTCGCTGCAGGTCACCTTCCGCGGCCATGAGATCGATCTCGGCGGTGTGTGGCGGCGCATCACGGTGCTCGGCGGCGTCTCGGAGGCGGTGGGCGAAGAGGTCACGCTCGATCGTCCGGATCTCGCCGAGCTCGCCGAGCGCCGGGACCTGCCAGTCGATCCCTCGTGGCCGTCCGGCAAGCTCGTCCTCGAGCTCTTCGAGAAGCTCGTCGAGCCCAGCCTGATCCAGCCGACGTTCGTCACCGACTTCCCCCGGGACGTGTCGCCGCTCGCGCGGCCGCACCGCGACGACCCGAGCCTCACCGAGCACGTCGATCCGGTGATCGGCGGCATGGAGCTCGGCACGGGCTACTCGGAGCTCACGGATCCCGACGAGCAGCGAGCGAAGTTCGTGCTGCAGCAACTGGCTCGGGAGGCCGGGGAGGAGGAGACGCACCCGTTCGACGAGGACTTCCTCCGCGCGCTCGAGCACGGCATGCCGCCGGCCGGTGGGCTCGGGATCGGGATCGACCGGCTCCTGATGCTGCTCACCGATGCCCCCAGCGTGCGCGAGGTCGTGCTGTTCCCGCTCCATCGCCCGGCCGACTGACCGGGCTCGTGCGCTTGTGCTACGAGATGCTCTCGGCGGCCTCGTGCAGCACGATCACGATGTCCTCGAGCGCGGTGCCCTTGGCCAGGAACCCCGAGGCTCCGGCCTGCCGGGCCTCCTTCTCGACGCCCGGGTCGGCGTGGGCCGTGAGGATCACGACGGGCAGCTCGGGGCGCTCCGCGTGGATCCGACGCATCGCCTCGATGCCGTCGAAGTCCGGCATCGACAGGTCCATCAGGACGAGATCTGGTTCGTCCTCCCGGGCGCGCGTGGTCGCCTCATGGCCTCCCGAGGCTTCCCCTGCAACCTCGATGCCGCGCACCATCCTCAGCGCGGAGGTCAAGGCACGGCGGAACGCGGGGTGGTCATCGACGATCAAGACCCGCAACGTCATCGTCTCCAATCGGGGAAGGAGCCCTCGAGGGGAAGACCGGTGCGATCACGGCAATCCTCCCCGAGGGTCGAGGTTCACGACAACGCCCCGAATGGCTGAACTTGCATGGCCCATTCGGGCCATCGGTAGGCACGACGGCCTACGTCATCTATATCCCCCTCATCCCAAGCGCGCGTTCGACCGAATAACTGGGGTAAGACCCGCGTTGGTACGGAACGGAACAGGAGCGATGACCGGAGATGAGACGAAGCGGTTCGGGAGTCGGCGTCCTGGTGGTTCGGGGGTCGGGGGTATACTTCCCCGCGTGGAGCGCTTCGGAAGGCGCACTGATGCATGCCGGACCGGAGCGCTCGACCCGCCTCGGGGGTAGGACGGGGTCCGTGGATCCCCGGGGCCGTTTGCCAGATAGGGCTCCGGCCCCGAGGGAGTGACATGTTCGAGCGGTTCACGGATCGGGCCCGAAGGGTCGTCGTCCTCGCCCAGGAAGAGGCGAGGATGCTCAACCACAATTACATCGGCACCGAGCACATCCTGCTTGGGCTGATCCACGAAGGCGAGGGCGTCGCCGCGAAGGCGCTCGACAGCCTGAGCATCAACCTCGACGCGGTCCGTCAGCAGGTCGAGGAGATCATCGGTCAGGGGCAGGCGGCGCCGACCGGTCACATCCCGTTCACTCCACGAGCGAAGAAGGTCCTCGAGCTGTCGCTCCGCGAAGCATTGCAGCTCGGTCACAACTACATCGGCACCGAGCACATCCTGCTCGGCCTGATCCGCGAGGGCGAGGGCGTCGCCGCGCAGGTGCTGCAGAAGCTCGGCGCCGACCTCAACCGCGTCCGTCAAACCGTGATCCAGCTCCTGTCCGGCTACACGGCCGGCAAGGGTGAGACCACGCCCGGCGGCCAGGGCGAGGGCCAGGGTGGCCAGGGTTCGATGGTGCTCGACCAGTTCGGGCGGAACCTCACGCAGCTCGCGCGCGACACGAAGCTCGATCCGGTGATCGGCCGCGAGAAGGAGATCGAGCGAGTCATGCAGGTGCTCTCGCGCCGGACGAAGAACAACCCCGTGCTGATCGGCGAGCCCGGCGTCGGCAAGACGGCGATCGTCGAGGGTCTCGCGCAGGACATCGTCCGGGGCGAGGTCCCCGAGACGCTGAAGGACAAGCAGATCTACACGCTCGACCTCGGAGCGCTCGTCGCCGGCTCGCGGTATCGCGGCGACTTCGAGGAGCGCCTCAAGAAGGTCCTGAAGGAGATCCGCACGCGCGGCGACATCGTGCTGTTCATCGACGAGCTCCACACGCTCGTCGGCGCCGGCGCCGCAGAGGGCGCGATCGACGCGGCGAGCATCCTCAAGCCGATGCTCGCGCGCGGCGAGCTCCAGACGATCGGCGCGACCACGCGCGACGAGTACCGCAAGCACCTCGAGAAGGATGCGGCGCTCGAGCGGAGGTTCCAGCCGATCAACGTCGAGGAGCCGACCGTCGCGCACTCGATCGAGATCCTGAAGGGCCTGCGCGACCGCTACGAGGCGCACCACCGCGTCTCGTTCACCGACGACGCGCTCGTCGCGGCTGCCAACCTCTCCGACCGCTACATCAGCGACCGGTTCCTGCCCGACAAGGCGATCGACCTGATCGACGAGGCGGGCTCGCGGATGCGGATCCGCCGCATGACCGCGCCTCCGGACGTGCGCGAGGTCGACGAGAAGATCGCCGAGGTCCGGCTCAAGAAGGAGTCGGCGATCGACTCCCAGGACTTCGAGCGCGCCGCATCGCTCCGCGACGAGGAGCGCCAGCTGCTCGAGGAGCGCCAGCGCCGCGAACGCGAGTGGAAGTCGGGCGAGATGGACGTGCTCTCCGAGGT
>DATFEU010000304.1:0-6224 GCA_035250725.1 Actinomycetota bacterium | reverse complement strand
GGTCATGAGATCCTCACGTTCCTCCGGTCCGCCGTGAAGGAGCACGACCAGTCGATCGTGATGGTCACGCACGACGCCTCGGCGGCGAGCTTCGCCGACCGCATCGTGTTCCTCGGAGACGGCAAGGTCGTGGACGAGATGTTCGAGCCGTCGACCGAACGGGTGCTGGACCGCCTGAAGTCCCTGGAGGGCTGAAGCGTGTTCCGCGCCGCGATCCGCAGCCTCCTCGCGAGGAAGATCCGCCTGTTGCTCACCGGCCTGTCGGTGGTTCTCGGCGTCGGGTTCATGGCCGGGACGTTCGTGCTCACGGACACGATGACCCGGGCGTTCAACGACCTGTTCGAGAACACCTACGCCCAGATCGACGTACTGGTCCGGAGCGAGAACGCCTTCACGGCGCAGACGAGCAGCCTCGAGGAGCGGGAGCCGATCCCCGCATCGGTGCTGCCGGAGGTCGAAGCCGTCCCCGGCGTCTCGCGGGCCGTCGGCGACGTCCTCGGCTACGCCCAGATCGTCGACCCGGCCACCGGCGACGTGATCGGGACGATCGGGCCGCCGACGGCCGCCTCGGGGTGGAACGACCTGAACGGGTTCACGCTCGAGCCGGGCGGCTCGCCGCCGCAGGGTCCCGACCAGGTCGTGATCGACTCGGGTACCGCCGAGACCTACGACATCTCGGTCGGCGACCAGGTGGAGATCCTGTTCGAGGGCCCGCCGGGCGAGTTCGAGGTCGTGGGGGTCGCCGGGTACGGGGACGGCGGGTCGCTGTTCGGCGCGACGTGGGCGCTGTTCGACCTGCCCACCGCGCAGAGCGTCCTCGGGAAGCGGGGCGAGCTCGATTCGATCTCGGTCGTGGCAGAGGACGGCGTCCCCGGGATCGAGCTGCAGGGCCGGATCGCGCAGGCCCTGCCCGAGGGCGCCGAGGCCGTGACGGCGGCGACCGTCACGTCTGAGGCGCAGGACCAGATCAGCACGGGGCTCGGGTTCCTGCGGACGGCGTTCCTCGTGTTCGCGTTCGTCGCGCTGTTCGTCGGCGCGTTCATCATCTTCAACACGTTCGCGATCATCGTGGCCCAGCGCACGCGAGAGCTCGCGCTGTTCCGTGCGCTCGGAGCGAGCGGTCGCCAGGTGACGACCTCCGTGATGGTCGAGGCTGTCGTGATCGGGATCGTGTCGTCGATCGTGGGAGTCCTCGTCGGGATCGGGATCGCGATCCTGCTGAAGAGCGCCCTGAACGCCACCGGGTTCGAGATCCCGTCGTCCGGGACGGCGATCCTGCCTCGAACGTTCGTCGTCTCGATCCTGGTCGGGACGCTCGTCACGGTGGTGGCCGCCCTCGTGCCGGCCTGGCGGGCGGCGCGCGTCGCGCCGATCGAGGCCCTGCGTGAGGCGCAGGATCGGCCCGGCCGCTCGCTGCGGTTCCGGATCGTGTCGGGGGTCGTCGTCCTGGCCCTCGGCGTGATCCCGCTGCTGTACGGCCTGTTCGGGCGGCCGGACAACGCGCTGCAACTGATCCTGATCGGCGCCCTGCTCACGTTCGTCGGCGTGGCGATGCTCACGCCGCTGATCGCCCGTCCGATCGCGGGTGCGGTGGGATCCCCGATCCGCAGGACCGGCGTCCCGGGCAAGCTCGGCCGCGAGAACTCGATGCGGAACCCGCGTCGGACCGCCGCGACGGCCTCGGCGCTGATGATCGGTCTGGGCCTCGTCGTGTTCGTCGCGGTGTTCGGCGCGTCGGCGAAGGCCTCCACCACGGTCGTCCTCGAGCGCACCCTGAAGGCGGACTTCATCCTGACCTCGCCCACGTTCGCCGGCTTCAGCACGTCGGCGTCGGAGGAGCTGCGTGGCGTCGACGGCGTCGAGGCCGTGTCGCCGGTCCGTCAGGCGGAGGCCAAGGTCGACGGCGGAACCGTGTTCGTGACCGGGATCGATCCCGAGACGTTCGACACGGTCTCCGAGATAGGCGTCCTCGAGGGCTCGATCACCGCGCTGGCGAGCCCGAACGCGATCGCGGTCCACGAAGACATCGCCGCGAACGAGGGATGGGAGATGGGCGACCCGGTCACGGTCGAGTGGCCCGCCACCGGCGAGGTCGAGCTCGAAGTCGCCGCGATCTACGAGGAGAACGGGTTGATCGGGGACTGGGTGACGTCGCTCGAGACCTACGACGCGAACGTCGCGCAGGAGCTCGACCTCTTCGTCCTGATCAAGGCCGGGCCGGGAGCGGACCTCGCCGCGGTCCGGTCGGATGTGGAGTCGGCGCTCGAGAGGTATCCCAACATCGAGGTGCAGGACCAGGCCTCGTTCCGCGACATGTACGCGGACTTCCTCAACCAGCTGCTGAACCTCGTCACGGCGCTGCTCCTGTTCGCGGTGATCATCGCGCTGTTCGGCGTGATGAACACGCTCTACCTGTCGATCTACGAGCGGACCCGCGAGCTCGGGCTGCTGCGGGCCGTCGGGCTCACGCGGCGGCAGACGCGTTCGATGGTGCGATGGGAGGCCGTGATCATCTCGATCATGGGAGCGTTGCTCGGCGTCGTGATCGGGATCCTGTTCGGGGTGGCGCTTCAGCAGGCGCTGGCGCCCGAGGGGTTCAGCGAGCTCGGGATCCCGGGAGGGCAACTCGCCTTCTACGTCGTGTTCGCCGCGGTGCTCGGCGTCGTGTTCGCGATCTTCCCAGCGCGCCGAGCGGCGAAGCTCGACGTGCTCGAGGCCATCTCGTACGAATAGGCGCGGGCGGCCTCCGGGCGGCCGATATCATGGTCCGCCCATGCCGAAGATCGAGCTCTCGGACGGCACCACCGATCTCCCCGAGGGGGAGCCGGTCGGTACCGTGCTGCCGCCCGAGGCGATCGCCGCCCGGGTCGACGGGGCGGTCGTCGACCTCTCGTTCGTGCCGTCGGCCGACGCGAAGGCCGAACCCGTGCTGCCGAGCGATCCCGACGGGCTCCACGTGCTGCGCCACTCGGCCGCGCACGCGATGGCGCAGGCGGTGTGCGACCTGTTCCCCGGGACGAAGTACGCGATCGGGCCGCCGGTCGAGGACGGCTTCTACTACGACCTCGAGCTCCCCGGGCCGATCTCCGAGACCGACCTGCCGAAGGTCGAGGACCGGATGCGCGAGCTCGTGGACGCCGACCAGCCGTTCGTCCACGAGGAGCTCCCGCGCGCGGAGGCGCTCGAGCGCTTCGCCGACCAGCCGTACAAGCGCGAGATCGTCGAGACCCTCGAGGAGGGCGAGGTCCCGGGCGGGGACACCGTCACCGTGTATCGGAACGACGGCTGGTCCGACCTCTGTCTCGGCCCACACGTCCCGTCGACCGGCCGGCTCGGCGCGTTCAAGCTCACGAAGCTCGCGGGCGCGTACTGGCGCGGCGACGAGTCGCGCACGATGCTCACGCGGATCTACGGCACCGCGTGGGCGACGCAGGACGATCTCGACGCGTACCTGAAGCGCCTCGAGGAGGCCGAGAAGCGCGACCACCGGCGGCTCGGCCGCGAGCTCGACCTGTTCTCGAGCCCCGACGAGCTCGGCCCTGGCCTCTGGGTCTGGCACCCGAGGGGCGCGGCGTTCCGCAAGCAGCTCGAGGACTACGTGCGGGAGGCCCACCTGGCCGGCGGCTACGACCTCGTCGTGACGCCGCACATCGCTCGCTCGATGCTGTGGGAGACGAGCGGCCACCTCGAGAAGTACGCGGACAACATGTACCCCCCGATGCAGACGGAGACCGGCGACTACTACGCCAAGCCGATGAACTGCCCGTTCCACGTCCTGGTCTACAAGGCCCAGACGCGCTCGTACCGCGAGCTGCCGATGCGGCTCTCCGAGCTCGGCACGTTCTACCGTCACGAGCGCGTCGGGACCCTGCACGGCCTGCTGCGGATCCGTGGCGGGACGATGGATGACGCGCACATCGTCTGCACCCCGGACCAGCTCGTCGAGGAGATCCTGCGGGTGTTCGAGTTCACGCAGGCGGTCCACGCGACGTTCGGCTTCACCGACCCGGTCGTGGAGCTCTCGACGCTGCCCGGCGACACGATCGTGACGCCGGAGATGGCCGACCGAGCGACCGGTGCGCTCCGCGACGCGCTCGAGCGCAGCGGCCTCGAGTACCGCGTCGCCGAGGGGGAGGGGTCGTTCTACGGCCCCAAGGTCGACTTCCACTTCCGAGACGCGATCGGGCGGCTGTGGCAGCTCACCACGGTGCAGTGCGACTTCGGCCTGCCCGAGCGCTTCGGGATGGAGTACGTCGGCGAGGACAACGAGCGTCACCGGCCCGTGATGATCCACCGGGCGATCCTCGGCTCGATCGAGCGGTTCACGGCGGTGCTCATCGAGCACTACGCCGGCGCGTTCCCGCTCTGGCTCTCGCCGGAACAGGTACGGCTCGTGCCGGTCGCCGATCGCCACGCCGAGCACGCACGCGGGCTCGCGTCACGCCTCCGCGATGCGGGTCTCCGCCCCGGGGTCGACGAGAGCGGTGAGACCGTCGGCAAGAAGGTGCGCTCGGCGCAGCTCGCGAAGGCGCCCTACGTGCTCGTGATCGGCGACAAGGAGATCGAGTCGGGCGAGCTCACGGTCCGCGACCGCGAGGGCACCGAGACCAAGGGCGTGCCGTTCGACGCGTTCGTCGCGGCGCTGGTCGAGGAGGCGGGCACCCGGCGGCTCACCCAGTCGCGATTCTGACGCCCGTGGAGCGCATCTGGTCGCCGTGGCGGATGGCGTACATCCAGGCCGCCAAGGACGCGGGCGACGACGAGGGGTGCATCTTCTGCGACCTGCCCGCGGAGGGCGACGACGAGCGCACGAAGATCCTGGCGCGCGGCGAGCTCGCGTTCGCGATCCTGAACTCGTACCCGTACAACCCGGGGCACCTGATGGTGGCCCCGTTCCGTCACGTGGGGGAGTTCGGGGCGCTCGAGGCCGATGAGCTCGCCGAGGTCGACGCGCTGATCGCGCGCTCGATCGAGGTGCTCGGCGCCGAGATGCAACCGCACGGCTACAACCTCGGGATGAACCTCGGGCGCGTCGCGGGGGCGGGGATCCCCGACCACGTGCACTGGCACGTCGTCCCGCGTTGGAACGGCGACACGAACTTCATGCCGGTGGTCGGTCAGACGCGCGTGCTGCCCGAGCTCCTCGAGGAATCCGCAGCGAGGCTCCGGCCTCGCTTCGAGGGGGCATGAGCGTGGCGGGCTCGCGGTTCGTCGAGGTCGCGGGCGGGCGACTGTTCGTCGAGGAGGCGGGCGAGGGGCCGGCCGTCGTCTTCCTGCACCCCGGGCTCTGGGACTCGCGGACGTGGGACCCGCAGTTCGCGACGTTCGCGGGACGGTACCGCGTTCTCCGGCTCGACGCGCGCGGCTACGGCCGCTCGAGCCGTCTCGAGTCCGGCGTCCCGTACTCGCATGCGCGCGACCTGCTCGCGGTGCTCGACGACGCGGGCATCGAGCGCGCCGCGCTGCTCGGCTGCTCGATGGGCGGCTCGACGGCGATCGACTTCACGCTCGTCCATCCCGACCGCGTCGCGGCGCTCGTGCTCGCCGCGGCGGGCCCGGGCGGCTTCGAGGGGACGCCCGAGGAGGAGGCCGCGTGGGAGGCATGGTGGGCCGAGCGCGACGCCCCGGTCGACGCGGCGGTCGAGGCGGGCGACCTCGAGCGCGCACAGGACCTCCGGCTCACGACGATGTGGGCGCAGCTCGGCACCGACGACGAGGGCGGCCGCAGGATCCACGACATCGCGTTCGACAACCTCCACGAGCTCACGATGGACGAGAGCGCGCAGGAGCGGCTCGACCCGTCCGCGTTCTCGCGGCTCGGCGAGATCGCGGTCCCGACCCTCGTGCTGCCCGCCGACCACGACCCGCCCGAGATGGAGCCGATCGCGGTGGCGGTCGCCGAACGGATCCCGGATGCGCGCCTCGTCCGCATCCCGGAGACCGACCACGTGATCAACCTGCGGCGGGCCGAGGAGTTCGATCGCGTCGTGCTGGGGTTCCTGGGCGAGGTCCTGTAGCTACTTCTTCGCGTCTTCCTTCGCCTGCTGGGCGGCGGCGATGACCTTCTCGGCGAGGTGGCTCGGGACCTCCTCGTAGTGGGAGAAGCGCATCGAGAACGCCGCCCGCCCACCGGTCATCGAACGCAGGTCGATCGAGTAGCGCGCCACCTCGGCCTGCGGGACGAGCGCCTTCACGCGCTGCTTGCCGGCTCCTGCGGACTCCAT
>DATFEU010000303.1:0-7526 GCA_035250725.1 Actinomycetota bacterium | reverse complement strand
TCGAGCCTCGGGCCCGAGCCCTCGATCCGGAACTCGAACCCCGGCGAGTCCGCGACCTCGTTCGCCACGACGTTCCAGTGGCCCGGCGGGGTCTCGGAGTTCGGCCCGTCGGCCCAGAACTCGGTCAGGACGCGAGAGAAGTCTCCCTCGTTGACGAGGTTCGGCTCGTACGGCTCGCCGGTGACCGGATTGCCCGCGTACCCTTCGCCGTCGTTCGTCCCGAGCGGGTTCGCGCCGAGGGCTCCGGGCGAGATGTCGATCGTCTCTGCTCCGCCCGGGTCGAGCAGGCTGCTCAGCCGGATCACCTCGATCGCAGCATCCTTGAAGGCCTGGTCCGACGACGGGTCGCCGAGCAACGGCGGAGGTCCCGGGTCGATCGGGAGCCCCTCGTCGCCACCCTCGACGGCGAAGCCGGCGACGTGTCCCCAGTGGGGACCGATGAACTGCTGGACGCCGTCTTCGATCGGGATCCCGTTCTGGGAGATCATGAACTCGAGCTGGAGCGGCTGCCACCGATTCGGGTCGGTCATCGAGATCGTTCCCGCGTCGGTCACGACGAGGGGTGGGTTGATCGGCTCGTAGCCGCTCGCGTAGCCGTCGGCCTCGTTCGAGCCGTCGGCGAGGCCGGCCTCGATCACCGCCGCGGCGATCCGGTTCCCCAGCGCCGCCGGCGCGTCGCCTTCCGTGCTCCTGAACCCGATCGGATAGCAGAGGTCCCTCATGAGCCGGTCGAACTCGAGCACCGAATCCGTCCCCCCGACGGCGTTCAGGTAGCGATGCTCGAGCACGCGGTAGGCCGCATAGCTGATCGACTCGTTGCGAGCAGCCGTGACGTCGTCCGAGGTGTGCTTCTCCTGGACGACGTAGCCGGCCGCATCCGGGTCGTAGGCCGCCCACGCGTCCCACATCGCCGCAGACGTGTGGAACAGGTTCCGCGCATGGACCGTCGGTGCCGGGAGAGCACGCCGGATCGCGCTCAACGTCGCCTCGTTCCATCGACGCGCCACGGACCATCCGGGGTGGTTCACCGCGGGCTCGCATGCCGGCTCGTTCGAGGTGGATCGAACGATCACCGCTCCGCCCGCTACCACGGCGACGCCGACGAGCGCTCCTACGAGCGCCATCCAACGCTTCGATCGTCCCGTGCCGCTCTGTTCGCTCATCGTCCCGTCCGTTCGTCCGCCCATCACGCACGTGCCCTGCTGCTCCGGCCGTCGACCCGTGCCGGGTCCGCGATCACACCGGAAAGCACCAGCTCGGCTGCTCCGATCAACGGGGCGTCTCCTCCCAACCCGCTGCGCCCGATCGTCACCATCTCGCCCGGCGCGTCGATCGTCCGTAGCCGAACGCCTTCTATCACGGACGGTCGTAGGAAGCCGAAGAGCCGCTCATACAGGCCGCCAAGGACGACGAGCTCGGGATTGAACAGGTTGATGAGGTTGCCGATCCCGAGGCCGAGCCATCGCCCGGTTTCGGCGATGGCTCGCAGGGTGTCCGCGTCGCCGGCCCCGGCGCGCTCGGCAACCTCGTCGAGGCGTCCCGGCCCGCCGCTCACGTTCGCGCGACGGAGCAGGGCTGCCTCGCCCGCCTCCGTCTCCCAGCAACCCACCGCCCCACACCGGCACTCACGGCCATCGGGATTGATCAGGGTGTGTCCCGCTTCGCCGGCGTAGCCCGCGGATCCGAGGAGCGGCTTGCCCTCGACGATCACTCCGGTGCCGATTCCGACCTCACCGGACACGTAGATCAACGTACCGATCCCCGGTTGGATGCCTCGGCGATGCTCCGCGAGCGCCCCGAGATCGGCCTCGTTGGCCGCAAGGACCGGGACGTCGAGCGCCAGCTCTTGACCGAGCATGGCCGCGAGCGGCACGTCGCGCCATCCGAGGTTGGGGGCCAGATGGACGAACCCGTCCGACCTCCTGGTGATGCCGACGACGGCGACGCCGACACCGACGAGCACGCTCTCCGCAGGTAGTGAGTCGAGGAGGGGTCCGGCCAGCTTGGCGACGTCGTGCGACGTCTCGCCGGGCGAGAAACGCCCCCTGGGCCTGGACACCCGAACCTGGTTGTACACGTGACCACCCAGCCCGACCGTCGCAAGCGCGATCGAGTCGACGGCGAGCTCGACGGCGAGGGCAGCCGCCCCTTCGGGCCGTGCGCGGACCAGGAGCGAGGGGCGGCCGGGACCCGTCGGAACCGTTGCGGGCCGTTCCTCGACCAGCCCGAGGTCGGTGAGCTCACCCAGCAGGTCGGCCACGGTCGAACGGTTCAGGCCGGTCGTGTTCACGAGGTCGGTGCGAGAGAGCGGTCCCGAGAGGTGGAGACGTTCCATCATGGCGCCGAGGTTGTGGCGTCTGAGCTCGTCGGCCGCCACGCCGCGCCGGCTCGGCCCATCCGCTCCGATCGTGCCCGCCCCGTTCGTGGGGTTTGTTGGGGGAACCACCGTATGCAACACCTGTCTTCGCCTCGGCTCGGTCCGCGGCGACGGATCTCGCGCCGAGTAGATCCATGACGGGATCCCCCACCCCGGAGGGCGCAGCCTAGCCGAGCGCGCGAGACGCACGCAACAACACCGCTTCGGACCGGCGCCGGATGCATTTGTTGCGCCCTCCGGGGAATTGTGCAATCGTGCCCAGCGCACGCTCGACGGCGCGGCCCCGGCGGAGCCGCGGGACGCGCCGAGGAGGTCCACGCTGGGCGAAGCCACGAAGACATCTCCGGTCGTAGAGAATGAAGAGGATGGCGTGTGGAGCCGATCGCCATCCAGAAGGGGGGGTACGTGTTGAGACGTCGTGTGTGGGCGATCCTCGCCCTGTCCATGTTGGTCCTGGCTGCCTGTGGGGACGACGATGGAGGCGGAGGCGGAGGGGGCGGCGAGGAGGACCTCGTCGTCGGCATCTCCTGGAACAACTACGCCCAGCCGCGCTGGGCCAAGGCCGACGGGCCGGCGATCATCGAGGCGGTCGAGGCCGCCGGCGGGACGGTGATCGAGACCGACGCCAACGATTCGTCGGAGCAGCAGCTCGCGGACGTCGACAGCCTGATCAACCAGGGTGCCGACGTCCTGATCCTCCTCGCGAAGGACGCCGAAGCCATCCTGCCGGCCGTCACGAGGGCGACGGAGGCGGGCATCCCGGTGATCGGGTACGACCGGCTCATCGAGGACGAGAACGCGTTCTACATCACGTTCAACAACGAGCAGGTCGGGACGATCATGGCGGAGGAGATCACGGCCGTGGTGCCCGAGGGCAACTACGCCATCGTCAAGGGACACTCCGCCGACCCGAACGCCGACTTCCTGCGCGGAGGGATGACGCCGGTCCTCGACCAGTTCCCGGGGATCGACATCGTCTGCGAGGACTACAACGACGACTGGGCCACGGAGAACGCGCTCGCCATGATGGAGGCCTGCCTGGCCGCGAACAACAACGAGATCGACGCGGTCATCTCCGAGAACGACAGCATGGCGACCGGCGTCGTCGCCGCGCTCGATGCGGTGGGTCTTGCGGGGACCGTGCCCGTCACGGGCCAGGATGGTGACGACCCCGCGCTGAACCGGGTGGCGCTCGGCACGCAGTTGGTGTCGGTGTGGAAGGACGCGTTCGCGCTCGGGCAGACCGCGGGTGAGGTCGCCGTCCAGCTTGCAGAGGGTGTCGCCCTCGAAGACATCGTGGCTCCGGACGATCTCCAGGACCACGTGGCGCCCGAGGCGGGGGTCGAGGCGCAGCCGTTCACCACGCCGGGCGGGCTCGAGGTGCAGTCGATCGTCCTCAAGCCGACGCCGATCACGCTCGAGAACCTCAACCTCGTGGTCGATCTCGGCTGGATCACGACGGACGTCCTGTGCGCGGGCGTTCCGGCCGGAACGGTGGAGGTCTGCGGGTAGTACGAGGACCGAGAGTCGACCGTGCGCCCTGCGTCGGGTAGCCTCGGCGCAGGGCGCACGTGTGCGTCCGATGCGGGAGTGGGCCCATGACCCAGGTCTCTGAAGCCCCCGACGCCACCCTCACCGAGGCCGGAGGCGAAGGCAAGGGGGGTCCTCGGCGGTTCGGCCGCCTCCTCGGGGACCTGGAGATCGATTTCCGCGTCTTCGGCATGGTGCTCGCCCTTGCCGCGATCCTGATCGGCTTCGGCATCAGGACCAACGGCAGGTTCCTCGAGCCGGTCAACATCGTGAACCTGGCCGTGCAATCGGTCTCGATCGCGATCATCGCGACCGGGATGACCCTGATCATCGTCTCGCGCAACATCGATCTGTCGGTCGGGTCGATCGTCGGGGTCGTGAGCATGGTTTACGCGCAACTGATGCACACCTGGCTGCCCGGGTGGATCGGCTTCGATCACCCGTTGATGTGGATCATCGCGCTGGCTGCGGGGATCGCGCTCGGCGCTGCGATCGGCGGACTGCAGGGGTTCATCATCGCGTACGTCGGCGTCCCCTCGTTCGTCGTCACCCTCGGAGGCCTGCTCGCCTTCCGCGGCGCGACGTGGGCCGTCACCAAGGGCGTGACCATCTCACCGGTCGATCCCACGTTCCGTCTGCTCGGTGGCGGTCCGGAGGGTTCGATCGGCGGGACGTTGAGCTGGGTGCTCGGCATCGTGCTGTGCGCCGCGATCGTCGTCTTCGTCGTGCTGAACCGGCGGCAACGGCGGAGGTTCGGCTTCCCGCTCCGCCCGATGTGGGCGGAGACGGTGGTCGCGGGCTTCGGGTGTGCGGCCGTTCTCGGCCTGATCTGGATCTTCAACGCCTACAAGTGGCCGGAGGCGCTGGCCGAGCGGCACGCCGAGGAGACCGGTACCACCATCCCCGCGGGAGGCCTCCCGGCGGGTGTCCCCTGGCCCGTGATCGTCCTCATCGGCGTCATCATCGTGATGACGTTCCTCGCGACCCGCCGACGGTTCGGTCGGTACGTGTATGCGATCGGCGGCAACCCGGAGGCCACGGAGCTCGCCGGCATCAACACGAAGTGGACGATCATGAAGACCTTCATCCTGATGGGGGTGCTCTGTGCCATCAGCGCCGCCATCGCCACCGCTCGGCTCGACGGCGCCACCCTCGACCTCGGTGAGGGATATGAGCTCTACGTGATCGCGGCGGCGGTGATCGGCGGCACGTCGTTCGCGGGGGGGATCGGGACGATCCCTGGTGCCGTCCTGGGCGCCCTGGTGATGTCGTCGCTCGCCTACGGCTTGAGCTTCATCGGCCTGTCCGCGCCGATCCAGGACATCGTGGCCGGTATCGTCCTGGTCGCCGCGGTGGCCTTCGACACCATCAACCGCCGTCGGAAGGTGAGGGGGTAAGTGGTGGATCCCGCGCAGGAGCGCGTGCCCCTCGTGGAGCTGCGTGACATCCGAGTCGCCTTCGGCGGCGTCCACGCGGTCGACGGCGTCACGATCGACCTGTACCCGGGCGAGGTCGTCGGCCTCGTCGGCGGCAACGGCGCTGGCAAGACGACGCTCATCAAGACCCTCTCGGGCGCCCAACCGGCCGACTCGGGGGAGATCTTCATCGACGGCGAACCGGTAACGATCTCGAGCCCGAGGGACGCCAAACCCCTCGGGATCGAGACGATCTACCAGACGTTGGCGCTCGCGGACAACATCGACGCCCCGGGGAACGTGTTCCTCGGGCGGGAGATCACGACACGTTTCGGGAACCTCGACGACAGCGCCATGGAGGACGCGACCCGAAAGCTGATGAACAGGCTCAACCCGAAGTTCAAGACGTTCGTGGTACCGGTCGAGTCGCTCTCAGGTGGCCAGCGTCAGTCCGTGGCGATCGCCCGCGCCGTCCACTTCAATGCCCGGATCCTGATCATGGACGAGCCGACCGCGGCCCTTGGCCCCGCGGAGACCAAGCAGGTCACCGAGCTGGTCAAGCAGCTGCAGCAGGAGGGTATCGGCATCTTCCTCATCAGCCACGACATCCACGACGTATACGACCTGGCCGACCGGATCAGCGTCATGCTGCAGGGGAAGCTCGTCGGGACGGTCAACAAGGCCGACGTGACCGTGGACGAGGTCCTGGCCATGATCATCCTGGGGAAGAAGCCGGGCGAGGTGACCCAGAAGGACATCGCCGAGCTGCACTGAGCCTCCGGCCACCGACGATCGTCGCCCCAACGAACCACACAGCCCAACCGACCGGGAGGACGACGTGCCGAGTGATCCCGCAGCACCGATCCGCGTGGGCGTGGTGGGCTTCGGGCTCGCCGGGGCCGTCTTCCATGCCCCGCTGATCGCGTCGACACCCGGGATGGAGCTCCGATCCGTCGTGACGAGCGACCCGGAGCGGCAGGCCCGCGCCCGGCAGGAGTACCCGGACGCCGCCGTCATCCCGAGCCTCGACGGACTCTGGTCGGCCGCGTCGGACCACGACCTCGTCGTCATCGGGACGCCCAACCGCTTCCACGTCCCGATCGCGCTCCGGGCGTTCGATGCGGGGCTGCACGTCGTGATCGACAAGCCCATGGCTCCGACCGCGGCCCAGGGCCAGAAGGTCGCGGCCGAGGCCGAGGCCCGCGGGCTCGTGCTCACCGTGTTCCAGAACCGGCGTTGGGACGGCGACTTCCTGACGCTCCGCCGGCTCCTGGACGAAGGGGCACTCGGCGAGGTCGTCCGGTTCGAGTCCCGGTTCGAGCGCTGGCGGCCGGCGGTCACCGACGGGGCCTGGCGGGAGCGCGGCGAGCCCGAGGAGGCCGGCGGGCTGCTGTTCGACCTCGGCGCCCACCTGATCGACCAGGCGGTCCAGCTGTTCGAGTCGCCCACGCGCGTCTACGCCGAGGTGGATCGGCGACGGGCGGGGGCCGAGGTCGACGACGACGCGTTCGTGGCGCTCGAGCACCCGAACGGGACCCGGAGCCACCTGTGGATGAACGTCCTCGCGGCGATCGGCGCTCCGCGGATGCGGGTGCTCGGGCTCAAGGGGACCTTCGAGAAGTACGGGCTCGACGTGCAGGAGGAGGCGCTCGCGGACGGGATGCGTCCCGGCGATGCCGACTGGGGCCGCGAGCCCCCGGATGCCTGGGGACGACTCGCCACCGACGACGGCGAGCGAGCGGTCGAGACCGAGCCCGGGGCCTACGAGGCCTTCTACGCCGGCGTCGTCGAGGCGCTGCGATCCTCCGGCCCGCCGTCGGTCGACCCGCTCGAGAGCGTGGAGGTGCTCCGGATCATCGAGGCGGCGTTCGACAGCGCCCGCAGCGGGTCGGTCGTGCCGTTCGAGGCGTAGTCACCCCCCTCGAGCATGCGCTCGACATCGCGAAGCATCGCGTCGAGTGGCCGGGGGGACGGGGAAGATGCGCTCAACGGGCTAGGACTTTCGTCGGATTGATTCTCAGAGCCGAGGGAGCATCATGGGTCCCCAGGTCCGGCACAGTTGCTCCACGGTAGGGATGCGCAGATGAAGAGACTGCGACAGATCGCCCCATTCGCACTGATCCTGATTGCCAGGCAGGCATTCCTTTCTCCGGACTTCGCCCTTGGAGTCCCGACAGAGTGCGTCGACCCTGAGGGACATCATG